>JABUFC010000023.1 GCA_013314715.1 Bacteroidales bacterium
AACGAACGTTTAGCTCAGGAGTTTATCTCGTCGGGTGTAAAGGTAACCATATATACCTTCACGCTTCAATATCCAAATTTCTTATTTCCTGGCAAAACACAATATGTTGAAAACACTAAACCTCCTGCTTTTCCTGTTTTACGGCGAATAAACTCTATAAATCCTCTAAATTGGATTAAGGTAGGAAGAGAATTAAAAAGAATGAAGCCTGATATGGTTATTGTGCGTTATTGGATTCCTTTTTTAGCACCATCTTTAGGCACCATTATAAGGCGTATAAAGAAAAATAAAGCGACCAAAGTTATTGCACTGGTCGATAATTTTATTCCTCACGAAAAACGATTAGGCGACAAACTATTTTCGCACTATTTTATGAAAGCTGTTGATGGTTGTGTGGTTATGTCGCACAGTGTTAAAGCCGATATCGAAAAGGTATATAAGTCGAAACCTATCGAATACTGTCCACACCCTTTGTTCGACCATTATGGAAAAATTGTTCCTAAAGCAGAAGCCAAAAAAGCATTAAAGCTAAATCCCGATAAAAACTATATTTTATTTTTTGGTCTAGTTCGTGATTACAAAGGCTTAGATTTGTTGATAGAAGCAGTTAGTTTAACCAAATCGGCCATGGTCGATTTTGATGTTCTGGTTGCAGGTGAGTTTTATTCGGACGAAGAGAAGTATTATGCTTTAATGGAAAAATACGAGGTACGTGATCGTTTTCAGGTTTATGCTCAATTTATTCCGGACGATTTAGTTCCTTATTTTTTCTGTGCTGCCGATGTAGTTGTACAACCCTATAAAGATGCTACTCAAAGCGGTGTTACACAAGTCGCATACCATTTTAATAAGCCTATGATAGTTACCAATGTAGGTGGCTTGCCCGAAATGGTTCATCATAAAAAGGTGGGGTTTGTGGTTCCGCCCAATGCACCTGCCATTGCTCAAGCCATTGTTAAGTTTTATGCCGAAAATAGAGAAAAAGATTTTTCGGCCATGGCAGCCATCGAAAAAAATAAATATTCATGGAAACGAATGGAAGAAACAATATACATTTTGCATAGTAAACTTCATTATCAAAAGAAAACCTATAATGGATAAAAAAAAACTCATACAACAACGCATTCAATCGAGTATTGATGTTAAAAATTCTATTTTAAATAATGATATTATATTGAATACGATAAACGCTATTGCTCAATTGATAATTCGTTCGTTTAAGCAAGGGAATAGTGTTTGGCTATGTGGTAATGGAGGTAGTGCTGCAGATGCACAGCATATAGCAGCCGAACTTTCGGGACGATATTATTTTGATAGACCCCCTTTACCGGCCGAGGCATTGCATGTTAATACTTCGTATTTAACCGCAGTTGCCAACGATTATGGATACGATGATATTTATGCACGTTATATTATGGCAGTGGGAAAAAAGGGCGATGTGTTGATAGGCATTTCTACATCTGGCAATTCAAAAAATGTTGTTAATGCGTTTAAACAGGCAAAAGAACAAGGTTTAGTGTTGGTTGCATTAACAGGTGAAAAAAGTTCACAATTAGAAGTTTTGAGCGATTATTGCATAAAAGTGCCGTCATTAGATACACCTCGTATTCAGGAAACGCATATTCTTATTGGTCATATTTTATGCGAATTAGTAGAATCGGACTTGTTTAATACGAAATAATTTGAATTTTTTATTGTTATTTCATAAAAAAAGAGCTGTACATTTGTATTGCACAGCTCTTGGTATTAAAAGAAAAACGAGTATTAATATCTATAATGGTCGGCTTTATATGGACCTTCGACCGGCACACCAATATATTGTGCTTGTTTATCAGTAAGCTTGGTTAATTTTACGCCTATGTGTTCTAAATGTAAGCGAGCCACTTCTTCGTCTAAATGTTTAGGTAAGCGATAAACACCAATTTTATATTGATTTTTGTAAAAATCGATTTGTGCTAATGTTTGATTGGTAAACGAATTACTCATTACAAACGAAGGATGACCTGTAGCACAACCTAAGTTTACTAATCGTCCTTCGGCTAGTAAAATAATGGAATGTCCGTCGGGGAATATATATTGATCAACTTGTGGCTTAATGTTTACTTTTTTAATTCCGGGATAATTTTCGAGACGACTGACTTGAATTTCGTTATCGAAGTGTCCGATATTGCATACAATAGATTCATTTTTCATTTGAAGCATGTGTTCAAGTGTAATAACGTCGCAGTTGCCTGTTGCCGTAACAAATATATTACCTTCTTTTAATGCTTCTTCCATAGTAGTAACTTCAAAGCCTTCCATAGCAGCTTGTAGGGCGCAAATAGGGTCAATTTCGGTAACTATAACGCGAGCACCATAGCTACGCATAGAGCGAGCCGACCCCTTTCCAACATCGCCATAACCGGCTACTACAACCACTTTCCCAGCTAACATAATGTCGGTTGCACGTTTAATACCATCGGCTAACGATTCGCGGCAGCCATAAAGGTTGTCGAATTTAGACTTGGTAACCGAATCGTTTACATTGATGGCAGGGAATAAGAGCTCGTTTTTCTCAAACATTTGATACAAACGATGAACACCGGTAGTTGTTTCTTCGCTAACACCTTTTATGTTTTGAACCATTTTGTGCCATTTATTCGGCTCATTTTTTAGCGTTTCTTTGAGCAAGGCTTTTATTATTTTTTCTTCGTCTGAAGTTGAAGGAGTATCGAGGAACGAAGGGTCGTTTTCGGCTTTGTAACCCCAGTGTATAAGCAAGGTAGCGTCGCCACCATCGTCAACAATCGAAGTAGGACCTTGACCGTCGGGAAATGAAAGGGCTTGGAGCGTGCACCACCAGTATTCTTCAAGTGTTTCGCCTTTCCATGCAAAAACTGGAATACCGGCTTTAGCAATAGCAGCTGCAGCGTGGTCTTGGGTTGAGAAAATATTGCAACTTGCCCAACGTACGTCGGCGCCTAATTCAACTAAGGTTTCAATTAAAACGGCAGTTTGAATAGTCATATGCAACGAGCCTGTAATGCGAGCTCCTTTTAATGGTTTTTGAGTTCCATATTTTTTACGAAGCGACATTAAACCAGGCATTTCGGTTTCGGCTAATTTTATTTCTTTTCTTCCCCAGTCGGCAAGTGAAAGGTCTTTAACTTTGTAAGTCATGATTTCTGAAGTTATCATAAAACATTTTTTTGCAAAGTTACAGCAATATTTTTTAAAAGCAAAAGCAATACAAAGAAGTTAGCGAAAATGTTATTGTGCTATTTCGGTAACTTTTATAGTCATTACTCCGCTAAACCCATAGACGTTGCTATCACCATTTGAGTAGTTGAAATAGCACGTTCCGCTTCCTGCTGTTTCTCTTCTGTATTTAAAACCATAAGTATATGTTGTGCCTGCAGTAAGTCCGGTATCTTTAGCAATCATATAAACTTGGTTTCGATCGTTCCAGTCATATCCATTTCCAGGACGACCTACAAATGAAACCTGCTGTCTGTTGCCATTAACAGGTCCTACTCCAATAGGAACTTCTGTTCCTCCAATATTTCTTATAATCTGCATGTCGAAAATGGTATTACTGGCCATATACGCATTGATAGGAAATGTATATTCAATTAGAATTATACTATTATTGAATTTTGGTGTGAAGTCAATACGGTAATCAGTACTGGCTTCGGTATAGTCAGTTACATCAAGCGAGCTAGTTGTTTCAGTTGTTTTAACAATCATTTGAACTATAGTTCCGGGTGCATAAATACTTCCGCTTACTTTTACGTTACCGTTTACTTCGAGTTTTTCGGTTGGATTGGTTGTTCCGATACCCACATTACCTTCAACTAGCATTCCATTAGAAGGGGCAGCATTGGTGACTGCGTAAGTGCTTCCAATACTTACACCGCCAAGCACACTTAATCGGCTGGAAGGGTTATTACTGGGAGAGTAGCCTAGTAGCGTATTGCCTGATTGACAAATTCGGATAATATCTCCTTGTCCTTGATTTCCAATACCAATATCCCCATTCCAAGTCATGTGCATGTACATTTTTTTATTACCGGGCTGATAATAGAAGCCTATATATGGACTGTTATTTTCGTTAAAAAGGGCAACAGAGGTATAAGGTGGGTTAATGCCCCCTGTTGTATAGCCGGTGGCTCCTGTGGTTGTGCTAGTTCTTCCTGCATAGATTGCTTTTCGCACGTGGGCAAATTCTGTAATATCTAGTTGAGCTTCGGGAGTTATTGTACCTATTCCCACCATCCCGTTGTAAAGGGTAATGATATTGGCTCCATTATTTGCCAGATGAAATCGTTCGTTAGTACTGCTGATGGTAGACTCTACATTGGTGTTCTGAAGCATGATACAATCGTTTGTCTCCATGCCAAGATGTACCGAAAGCCCGGTGCCGAATGTAGTGTGTCTTACTGATAAGGATACTCCCGGTGATGTTGTACCTATACCAACATTACCAGTTGAAAAATCACCGTAGATAAGGGGTGGGTTTGCTTCGCTGTTTGCTATGTATAGTTTATTTGAACCCGTCTCGTTAAAACCAGCTTTATAACCAATAAAAACATTACCCGAACCACTTACATTTTTATTGCCAGCTGCCCATCCAATGGCTGTATTATTATTTCCGCTTGTATTAGAAAAAAGTGAGGCATATCCAACCGATGTATTATTATTACCGATAGTATTATTGTAAAGAGCTACACTTCCATTAGCGGTATTCCACACTCCTGTTGTATTATAATGAAGTGCAACCCTACCGGTAGCCGTATTTTCACTTCCTGTTGTATTGTAAAATAATGCATCATAACCTATTGCTGTATTTGCTGCTCCACTTGTGTTTTTATTCAATGAAGCATAACCAAGAGCTGTATTTGATGATCCTATAGTATTTTCATACATAGAATAATTGCCTATTGAGATATTTTCATGACCTGTTGTATTTAAAAAAAGAGATTGATATCCGTAAGCAGTATTGTTGATACCAGAAGTATTTGAGCTACCTGCCTGATAACCAAAAAAAGAATTAAAAAGATTTTGATCAATTTTGCCAGCAATTTGATTGTTAACCTTGAAACGTAAGGGAACATTATCAATAGTGCCTATAAAATTTGTTGTATCATTCGTTCCTGAATTACCATTTAGCAACCATGCATTTATTACTGGCAATTTTACAAAACCTCCATTGCTTAAATAAATGGTGTCGTTGCTGATGCTAAGTACCTGTATTTCGTTGGTTACAGAGCCGTCAACCTCGGAGGTCAGATAACTGGCATCGTTGGTAAATGCACTTACATTTGTAGGTGCGCCATTAAGGTCGCTGTAATTACCGCTGAAACCCGCCGGAAGTTTTACAAAACCTCCATTGCTTAAATAAATGGTGTCGTTGCTGATGCTAAGTGCCTGTATTTCGTTGGTTACAGAGCCGTCAACCTCGGAGGTCAGATAACCGGCATCGTTGGTAAATGCACTTACATTCGTAGGTGCGCCATTAAGGTCGCTGTAATTACCGCTGAAAGCCGCCGGAAGTTTTACAAAACCTCCAATGCTTAAATAAATGGTATCGTTGCTAATGCTAAGTGCTTGAATTTCGTTGGTTATAGAGCCATCTACTTCAACATCCAGTTTATTGTTCCAATTTGTAATATCAGTTGTTGTAATGTTTCCAGCTGGTGATAAATTAAAAATAGGATCGTTTTCAGTAAATCCACTGGTTAGCGTTTCGGCTGTTTTGGCATGCAAAGCATAGGGCACACTTAGCAACTGGCTTGTTCCTGAAATAGTGTAATTTATGCCACCTGTAATGTCTGTTTCTGTCTTAATAAAATAAGGACCTGCAGACCAATCAATTCCTGCAAAAGTTCCTGTAACAATTGTTCCAGAACCAATTTCAATACTTATTAAACCATTGGCATTGGTTGTAGGAGTTTGGGTTTCAACATAAACCGGCGTCCCCGTTGCAGAACCTTGTAAAATGCTTATTTGTATGCCAATGGTTGTATTGGGCATGAGCTGATCATTGTTATTTCTAATAACTGCTTGATAGCTCATTTTTTGCGGTGTTTGCGCAATTACGAATGAACTGAAAAGAAGATTTGTTAATATAATAATCAACATCGTTCTAAATTTGTACGTTTTCATATTTATTGATTTTTAATTATTTTAAATGTTTTTCTGGTTGTCGTTCCGTCTTCTATTTTCAGATAATAAGTCGCAGCAGAATAGTGTGAAAAATCAATTTGCATTTCTTGTTGGTTAACATTTGTTTCGCTGATTTGTTTTCCGTTAGCGTCAAATATTTTTAAAATATATCCTGAAATTTTGGTGTTTTCAAAATTTATTTGCAATAATTGCGATGTTGGGTTGGGAAAAACAGAAACATGAATAGGATTTTGAACCGATTTGGCTAAGTCTATTACCGAAATTTCATAGGGTTGTTGAACTCCTTCAGCCACTGAACCTGACGATGAAGAATGAGTTAAGTATGGGGTTTGACCTATGGAATAGCTTACAGAACCATTCCCACTGATATCCCCTCCTGCTGCAACGGTGGATTCTTGTGCAGTTAATAATGTGTAATTAACGAATGTAATTATAAGGATAAAATGTTTCATGATGAATAAATTTTAAACTATGATTGAATTTATAATAGGTTGATTTCTTATTTTTTGTAAAAATGGGCATAATGAGAAAAAAATACTATATGGCAATGGCTAAGATAGTAACAAAAAGAACCACGCCTAAAACGGTTCCAATAACAGCACCGGCAACATTAGCTTTTTTAGCTACTGTAGCAGGTTGTTCGGTAACTTGAGCTTTTTGAACAACGCCAACTTTTAGTAGTTCAACATCTTCGGGCTTTATTTGTCTAAAATTTTTATAATTTGCCGGGAATCCTGTTACGGTAGCAGTAATTTGATTCCCTTTTATTTCGGTTTCAAATTTAGGTTCGATAAGTATGTCAGCATTCGATTTTTTTATGGCGTCGGTGATGGCATCTTGTTTTACTTGTTCGATAGAACCCGATTGAAACGAGGTTGCTGTTCCGCTAACCCTTGTCTCCTTTACATCTAAATCAACCACAACAGGCAAATGAATTACGCCCGGACCATAAATGTCCATGGTTTTATTTGTATTTGTTTTAAGCGTTGTACAAGAAGACAAAATAATTGAAATAAAAATTAAAAAAAGTAATTGTTTTTTCATAGTTTGTTGTATTTTGTTAAGTAAGGAATTGAAATTTATGTAAATGTAAATCAAAAAAATATAAAAACAAAAAAAATACAATAAATGATTGATCAAAAAAAATGTTATATAACCAAAAACAATAAAATTTGTTTATACATTGAATCGGATATGTAATATATCACCATCTTCGACTATATAATTTTTGCCTTCAATAAAAAACTTACCTTTTTCTTTACAAGCAGCTTCACTTCCGAGGGTAATAAAATCGTTGTATTTCATGACTTCGGCACGAATAAATCCTCGTTCTAAGTCGCTATGAATAACTCCAGCTGCTTGAGGAGCTGTCATGCCGTCTTTTATTGTCCATGCTTTTATTTCTTTAGGTCCAACAGTAAAAAATGTTTTTAGTTTAAGCATAGCAAAAGCCATTTGTACTAAGCGGTAAGAACCGGGTTCTTTAAGTCCGGCATCAGCAAGAAACATGGCACGATCTTCTTCGTTATCGAGTTCGGCTATTTCGGCTTCTAATTGAGCACCTACTACTAAACAATACTCTTTTTTATCGCTTAAATAATCCTGAAGTGCTTTCGAATAAGCATTGCCATTAATAACCGAATGGCTATCGACATTAGCGACGTATAAAACCGGTTTTGCAGAAAGTAGAAACAAATCGGCGATAGCTTCTTTTGCTATTTCAGTTAATTCAATGTTTCTAACTGGAATAAAGTTTTCTAACGAAGATTTAATTTCTTGTAGCGCTTCTATTTGTTGTTTAGCATCTTTATTGCCACCTTTAAGTAATTTTTCGAGTCGTTGTATTTTTTTTTCGATCGATTCTGCATCGCGTGTTTGTAATTCTATCTCAATATTTTCAACGTCACGAATAGGGTCAATACTACCGTCGGGATGAGGAACCATTGGGTTATCAAAACAACGTACTACATGAATAAAAGCATCACTGTTGCGGATTTCATTTAAAAATTTACGTGCACTTTCGCTACCGGAGTTTCCTCTAGCTAGTCCAGGAATATCGACTAGATTTACGGTTGCATGTACAATTTTTTCGGTTTTTTGAAATTTTTCTAATTCGTATAAACGGGCATCGGGGACTTGAATAATACCTAAATTGGCTTTATCAGAATATTGAGATGTTTCGGCTTTAGCTCCTGAAAGGCTATTGAATAGGGTAGTTTTACCGCTTCCTTGAATACCAATAATTCCACATTGAAGTGCCATATGTTTTTTGTTGCAAAATTAAAAAATAATTGAATATACTACTCATATCTTAATGCCTCGATGGGATCGAGTTTGGCAGCTTTATTTGCTGGTATATAACCCGAAACAATGCTAACTATAAAGCAAAGCAATACTCCCCCTATTATCCATAACCAAGGTATTACAAAGGGGCCATCAATAGCTATGGCAATAATATTGCCCACTAAAACGCCTAATACAATTCCCAAAAGTCCGCCTAATTGTCCAATATAAATAGCTTCGAATAAGAACTGTTGTCTAATAACAGAAGGTGTGGCTCCCATTGCTTTGCGTGTGCCTATTTCGCGTGTGCGTTCGGTAACCGATACCAGCATAATGTTCATTAAGCCAATGGAAGCTCCTATGAGTGTAATAATTCCAATCAATGTGGCGGCAATAGTTACATACTTGATATTGTCCATAAGCATATTAACAAGGCTATCGCTTTTAGAGATTTCAAAATTGTTTTCATCACCGGCTTTAAGTTTTCTTATAACTCTAAATAGTCCTTCTGCTTCAGCTATTGCTTCGTCTAAATATTGTGGATTTTGTGGCATAACATTAATGGTAAAAGTATTGTTACCATTGGTAAATTGGATGCGAGCGTTTTGAAGTGGGACAAAGCAAATTTTATCGCCTCCTCCGCCAAAATTAGATCCTTTACTTTTAAGTATTCCAATAATAGTATATCGTCCGTTACCAATTAGTATTTTTTTTCCAATAGGATTTTCATTATTCGGAAACATGGTGGTTTGAATTTCTTTTCCAATGATAACTACAAACGAACCTAATGTTGCTTCCTGAAAAGAAAAGTTACGACCTTGTTCTATTTCATATCCTGATACTGCAAAATAATTTTCGTCAACTCCAAATAAAGCAATATTGGGATTACTTTTTTTTGATTTATATTTAATAACGGCTTGTTGTGAACCTCGCATCGATATAGATATGGTAGACGGGAATGGATATTTTTTTTTAAATTCAATAGCCTCACGAAACGAAATATCTTTATATTCGATTCTATCTCTATTGCTACCACCTTGTTTTATAGACCAACTTGTAATTCGGAAAGTGTTGGAACCTAAATTTGAAAAGTTAGAATTGAGCGAACTACGTATTGCATCGATAGCAGTTAATATTCCCACCAGTGCCATTATTCCTATAGCTATTATAAGAATAGTAAGAATCGCCCTTAATTTGTTAACTTTTAGGCTTTGCGAAGCAACTTTTAGATTTTCGGAAAATTGTGTTCCAAGTTTTCTTAAATAAAACATTTTAAAAAAATAATGAGCTAAGGTATAAATAATAATTCAAATCTAAGCAACCTTTTATTTTTTGTCTACGTCTTAGTATTGGTTGTCCCCAATAACCATCATTCACTAAATCAAATCGAAAAACTTAGGGAGCTTTTGTGAGCTCCCTTTGTTATGGAATATAGTTTTTATGCTTGGTTTTAATTCACACAAAAATTAAATAAAATCGATATTATACATTAGTTCTTCCAGGGTAAACTTTTAAAGCTTCTGCTAATACTTCCATTGCATTCTGTAAATCTTCTTTTTTAAGTACGTATGCTAATCGGCATTCGTTTTTGCCTAATGTGGGGTTGGAGTAAAAGCCACTTGCAGGGGCCATCATAACGGTTTGCTTTTTATATTCGAAACTGGTAAGCAACCATTCGCAAAATTTATCAGAATCGTCAATGGGGAAAGAAGCCACAGCATAAAAAGCACCTTTGGGCATAGGGCAATATACACCCGGTATTTGATTGAGCATATTAACCATTAAATTGCGACGTTCGATATATTCTTGATAAACTTCGTCGAAATACCATTTGGGTGTATCGATTGCCGCTTCGGCAGCAATTTGTCCATAAGTAGGAGGGCAAAGGCGAGCTTGTGCAAATTTCATAGCCGTTTGCATTACTTTTTTGTTGCGACTAATAAGTGCGCCAACGCGTACTCCACACATGCTATAACGTTTAGAAACACTATCGAGCAATACTACATTTTCTTCTAAGCCTTTAAGATTCATGGCCGAAAAATGTTTCATGCCATCGTAGCAAAATTCTCTATAAACTTCGTCGGCAAATAAATAAAGATCGTATTTTTTAATTAAAATGGCAAGTTGTTCTAATTCTTCTTTTGAATATAAATATCCGGTAGGATTGTTGGGATTGCATATTACAACGCCCTTAGTTTTTGGTGTGATGATTTTTTCAAACTCTTCTATTGGAGGTAGTGCAAAATTGTTTTTAATAGACGAAACAATGGGTTTAACAACAACGCCCGATTGAATAGCAAAACCATTGTAATTGGCATAATAAGGTTCGGGTACGATAATTTCGTCGCCCGGATTTAGGCATGTCATAAAAGCAAACAATACTGCTTCGCTGCCGCCGTTGGTAATGATAATATCATCGCTGCTTATTTCGATCCCTACACTATGATAATAAGTAGCTAATTTTTTGCGATACGATATATTGCCAGCCGAATGACTATATTCTATTACTTGTAAGTTGTTTTCTTTTACTGCTTTTAGTGCTACTTCAGGTGTTTTAATGTCGGGTTGCCCAATGTTTAAATGGTAAACTTTAATTCCACGTTGTTTTGCTTGTTCTGCAAAAGGAACTAACTTCCGTATAGGCGATGCAGGCATCATTTTACCTTTTTCTGAAATACTTGGCATATAAATAATTTTTAATGGTTTATATTTTATTCTTTCTTTTTTACCTTGCCTTGAATAGTTAAAATAACTGGTGAATTTTGAGCATTTGAAATAACTGTAATAGTTTTAGCAAAATTGCCAGTGAGTGTAGTGTTGTAACGAACTTTTATTTTTCCTTTTTCATTTTTTTTGATGGGTTCTTTAGGCCAATCGGCCACAGTACAACCGCACGATGGCTCGCAGTGTGTAATTATTAAAGGAGTTTTACCAGCGTTTTTAAATTCGAAATAATAGGTGGCATCGCTTCCATATTCTAAAGTGCCAAAATCGTAAATTGTTTTTTCGAACAGCAAATATGGCTGATGCTTTTTTTTAACAATACTATCATGTTGGGCATGTAAAAAGCAACTTGTGAATAAAATGAATATGAAAAGTAAAGCCTTCACTACATTTATTTTGCTGCTAAGTTATAGCTTTTTTAAACAAGTAAAAATGTTAAAAAGCAAATAAATGTTTTGGAGTCTTTGTATCAGTAAACAAATTATATTTTAATAGTTTAAAAATAAATTTTGTAATATATTTTGAATAAAAGCACCAGACCGAGTGGTCATTTTATTCTTTTACGAAAATATTTATTTTTGGTACTTTCAAAAGATTTACTTATGCTTAATTATCATCAAATTATTGAGTCGAAAAAGTACACATTTATCGATACTTCGTTTGAAAAACTAATGCAAAAGCGTATTTACAAGGCTTTGCTCATTTGCAACTATTACGATGCTTTTATGCTCGAGGAAGACGGACGCATTGACGAACGTTTATTTAACGAGTACACACAACACAGCTTGCGTTACCCTCCACTAATAATACAAGCTCATACCATTGAAGAAGCCGAAACCATACTCGAAGAAGATACCATAGATTTAATTATCACAATGTTGAATGTAGGCTCGGTAGATGCTTTTAAATTAGCAAAGTTGATAAAATCAAAATACCCTTATAAACCTATTGTTATTCTTACTCCTTTTTCTCGCGAAGTAACTCTTCGCCTGCAAAAAGAAGATATGAGCGCTATCGACTATGTTTTTTGTTGGTTAGGGAATGCCGATTTGTTATTGGCTATTATAAAGTTGATTGAAGATAAAATGAATTTAAAGCACGATGTCGAAGAATCGGGAGTACAAGCTATTTTATTAGTCGAAGACTCAATTCGTTATTATTCATCGTATTTGCCACATATCTATAAAATATTATTTCAGCAGTCGAAGCGTTCAGTATTAGAAGGTCTGAATGAGCACCAACGAATGATGCTTATGCGTGGCCGTCCCAAAATTATTTTAGCTACAAATTACAACGAAGCCGAACAGTTATTTTTAAAATATAAAGAAAACTTAATAGGCGTTATTAGCGATATTAGCTTTAATAAAGATGGAATTAAAGACTCCGAAGCCGGTATAAAGCTCTTTAATAGAGTACGCGCTGAAGATAAACATATGCCCTTCTTATTGCAATCGAGCGATGTACAATACGAATCGGTTGCTCAAAAACTTGGAATAGCTTTTATTAACAAGTATTCTAAAACGCTCTCCATTGAGTTAAGAAATTATATTATAAGGCAATTAGCTTTTGGCGATTTTGTTTTTCGTAATCCTGCCAATGGTGAAGAAATTTGCAGAGCTACCGATTTAAAATCGTTACAAGAAAAAGTGTTAAAGGTTCCCGACCAAACCATAGAATATCATGTAAAACAAAATCATTTTTCTAAATGGCTTAATGCAAGAGCGCTGTTCCCTATCGCACGTATGTTAAAATATGTGTCTTACGAAGACTTCTCTTCAGTGGATGAAGTGCGAACATTTTTGTATGATATCATTGATACATATAGGCAATATAGAGGGAGAGGTGTTATTGCTAAGTTCGATGGAAAAAATATTGATGAGTATCTCACTTTTAGTCGTATTGGTGATGGATCTTTAGGAGGCAAAGCAAGAGGCTTAGCTTTTGTCGATCTGCTTATAAAAAAGTACGAATTATTCGATAAATGGCCCAATGTAATTATTAGTATTCCCCGAACAGTTGTTATTAGTTCCGATGTGTTTGATGAATTTATGGAAACACATGATTTATATAAAATTGCCTTAAGAAATGACTTGACAGATGAAGAAATTTTGCAGGCGTTTGTACAAGCACGTTTACCAAGTAATGTATTGCAAGATCTTTATGCTTTTGTTTCTCTAGTACAAGGACCTATTGCAGTTCGATCTTCGAGTAAACTCGAAGATTCACATTATCAGCCTTTTGCAGGTGTTTATAATACCTATATGGTTCCTAAAATAGAAAACGATGCTAAATCTACTTTACGTTTGCTTACCGAAGCTATTAAAAGTGTTTATGCTTCGGTGTTTTTTAAAGCAAGTAAAGCCTATATGACTGCAACTTCTAATGTTATTGACGAGGAAAAAATGAGTGTAATTTTGCAAGAAGTAGTAGGAAAAACATACGAAGGAAAGTATTTTTATCCAACCCTATCGGGCGTAGGAAGATCTATAAATTTTTATCCTATATACCCCGAAACTTCAGAAGATTCTATTGTTACTATAGCTTATGGATTAGGTAAATACATTGTCGATGGAGCACAGGCTTTACGTTTTTGTCCTAAATACCCCAAAAAAACGTTGCAACTATCTACACCCGAACTTACTTTACGCGATACACAAAAATATATGTATGCGCTCGATTTAAATCCTCAAAGTTTTGTTCCTTCAACAGATGATGGCATTAATTTAGCAAAGCTTACTGTTAAAGAAGTTGAAAAACATAGTGCGTTTAAGTATGCGGCTTCTACTTACGATTATCAAAATAATATTGTAAGGGAAGGAATTCACGAAGGTGGAAAAAAACTAATAACTTTTGCCAACATTTTATTTTATAACACATTCCCACTAGCCGAAATAGTTCAACATTTAATGCAAGTTTCTCAAAAAGAAATGGGAAACCCTGTTGAAATAGAATTTGCTGTTAATTTAGATGTTGAGAAAGGAGAACCAGCTCGTTTTTATTTCTTACAGGTTCGCCCTATTGTAGAAAATAAAGAAATAATTCATGTCGATTTAGATAAGATTGATAAAAATGATACATTAATTGTTAGCCAATCGGCACTGGGTAATGGTTTGATAGATAATTTATACGATATTGTATTTGTTAAGCCTAAGTCGTTCAATCCGGCAAAAAATAATGACATTGCAAGAGAGTTAGAAAAGATAAACGAACAATTTATCCGCGAAAATAAAAATTATATTTTAATAGGTCCTGGTCGCTGGGGTTCGAGCGATCCTTGGTTAGGTATCCCAGTAAAATGGGCTCAAATTTCAGCAGCACGGTTGATTATAGAATCGGGTTTAGAAAATTACCGCATCGATCCAAGTCAGGGGACTCACTTTTTTCAAAACTTAACTTCATTTCGGGTTGGATATTTCACCATCAACCCGTATATGAATGATGGATATTACGATGTTGATTTTTTAATGAATAGTAAAGCGGTTTTTGAAGACGAATATATAAAACATGTACGTTTTTATAATCCTTGTGTTGTTATGATTGATGGAAAATCTAATCATGGAGTTGTTTTTAAACCCAAAGAAGAATTAACAACTAACCGTGCTGACTAAGTTTTATTAATTTGGTTTTATTAACAATTTCTATTTCGTTCCGATTAAGAGCAATAATCTGATTGTTTTTTAAGTCGCTTAAAAGTCTTACTGTGTTTTCGGTACTTATTGCCGATAGCTCAGCAAGATCTTTGCGAGAGATTATGCTTTCAATAGTTGTCGATTCGAATACTTTTTCGCTAAGATACAATAATGAGTCGGCTAACTTGCCAAGTGCTTGTTTATTAGCAATACTGTTGAGTCGTTTTAAAATAAAAGTGTAGTTCTCCGAATAAGAAAAGAGCACTTTTTGTGCAAAAAGATTGTTGTGTAAAATTAAATTTTTAAATAAGTTTTTGTTTATTAAATAAACTTTTGCTTGTGTTAAGGCTGTTGCAGTAAAACTATAATTAGAGTTATCAAAAATGGAAGATAAACCAATAATTTCAAATGGTTTTATTATTTTAAAAATAAAATGATGATCGATAAAATGCTCTAAATATAATTTCACATATCCTTCGGCTACAAGCAAAAGATAATTTGCAGATGTGTGCTGTTTACATAGTGTTTCGTTTTTTTTAAAGTAGATATGTTTTTGTAAAATTTGATCGATTTCGTTTGATTCTAACGAAAATTGTTTAAGCCAGTTTATTAAAGTTGTTGAATCCTCGTTTTCGAGTGGAATGGTTTTGCTATTAAAGTTTTTTTCAAACTTTTCTCTAAGATTTCTATAGTTAATATATGAAGCAATTTTAACAACTAAATTATTTACGAGATTTTGTTCTTCGGGTAAGAAAATGGGATGTCTTTCGTCTTTAACAGGTTTAATATAATATACATCTAATTCAACAAAAGTACCATCTATAATTGTTTTGCCGAATAATTTTAATTCAGTCTTGTTAAATGTAGAATAAGAATAAACGTCTTCGTTAATAAGTATTTGGCAACGACTAATATCGTTGTGTTGCATGCTTTTTTCGACTAATGAACATATTTTATTCATTATTTCTGAAACAGGTAAAGAAAAATCCTTTAAAAGATTTTCTACATCATATAAGCAGTTCAATTCTTTTTGTCGTTCTATAAGATTTTTGCTAATTTCGTCGGTTGCCATATAAACAATCATTTGCACAAAGGTATTGATATATTTTCGAATTATAATTGATGAAAATCATATTGTTTTAAAGCAATATCTACACGAATAATTTCATAAAAAATATTTTGTAAAATACATAAAATCAGGTACATGTAATAGATGGGTGCTTTTTAACATAGTTTTAATATGATACTATTCATTTTTTTTAGAAAATATAAACAATAGTTTTGCATCACTAAACAATAAATTTTTAGTACAATGAATGTAGAAAAAATAATGAGTAACCTCGAAAAGAAACATCCTGGAGAGGTTGAGTATTTACAAGCCGTTCGCGAAGTTTTGGAATCAATTGAAGAAGTTTACAACCAAAACCCGCAATTTGAACAAGCAAAAATTATTGAACGCTTAGTAGAACCCGACAGAATTTTAACTTTTAAAGTGCCCTGGACCGACGATAAAGGTGAAGTTCATGTTAACTTAGGTTATCGTGTTCAGTTTAATAATGCAATTGGTCCTTACAAAGGGGGTTTACGTTTCCACCCTTCTGTTAACCTTAGTATTTTAAAATTCTTAGGTTTTGAGCAAATTTTTAAAAACTCTTTAACTACCCTTCCTATGGGTGGTGCCAAAGGTGGTAGCGATTTTGACCCCAAAGGAAAATCAAATGCAGAAGTTATGCGTTTCTGCCAAAGCTTTATGCTCGAACTTTGGAAAGTGATCGGTCCCGAAACAGATGTTCCTGCCGGTGACATTGGTGTTGGTGGTCGCGAAATAGGTTACTTATATGGAATGTATCGTAAGTTAGCTCGCGAAAACTCAGGCGTATTAACAGGTAAAGGATTAAATTGGGGTGGTTCACTTATTCGTCCCGAAGCAACGGGTTATGGCGTTGTGTATTTCTGCCAAGAACAATTAAAAACTAAGGGAATGGATTTAAAAGGTAAAACGGTTGCTATTTCTGGTTTTGGTAATGTTGCTTGGGGTGCCGCTTTAAAAGCTACTCAATTAGGAGCTAAAGTTGTTACTATCTCTGGTCCCGATGGATACATCTACGACAAAGATGGTATAAGCGGCGAAAAAATTGATTATATGCTCGAACTTCGTGCTTCAAACAACGACGTTGTTAAACCTTATGCATTCCAATTTAAAGGTGCAGAATTCCACGAAGGAAAACGTCCATGGGAAGTTAAATGTGACATTGCATTACCATGTGCTACACAAAACGAATTGAATGCTGAAGATGCTAATAACTTAGTTAAAAATGGTTGCATCTGTGTTACCGAAGGAGCTAATATGCCTTGTACACCCGAAGCAATCGAAATTTTCCATAAAAATAAAATTTTATTCTCACCTGGTAAAGCTTCGAATGCTGGTGGCGTTGCAACTAGTGGATTAGAAATGAGTCAAAATTCGATGAAACTTAGTTGGGGAGCCGAAGAAGTTGATCGTCGTTTACACGATATTATGATCAATATTCACAATCAATGTGTAAAATACGGCACCGAAAGCGACGGGTATGTAAATTATGTTAAAGGCGCTAACATTGCAGGTTTTATGAAAGTTGCTCAAGCTATGTTAGATCAAGGGCTTTATTAATAAATACTTGTTTTAAATTATGTTTAAAAACGGTTGCTTCAAGAGGCAACCGTTTTTTTTTACTATTTTAAAAACTATTAAATTTACCTATCTTATTATTAAGTCATTAATAACTTTAAAAAAAATTATTTAGAAGAACTAAAAGAGTAATTCAATACTTGAATTTGTTTTTTAAAAAAAATGTTCGCATATTTGCCTAAAATGTGATAATAATCATATTCGGTAAAATGTAATATATGTAAATAAATAAATATTTTTGCAAAGTAATATAAATGCTTATGTCCAAAACAATAAAATTACGCAAGGGTCTCGATATAAGGTTAAAAGGAAAAGCAGAGCAACAGTGGCTTAATGTTGTTCCATCGTCGTTATTTGCTATATGTCCTCAAGATTTTATAGGATTAGTTCCTAAGCCTTTATTAAAAGAAGGTGATGAGGTTAAAGCTGGTACACCTCTTTTTTACCATAAAGATATACCCGATATTGTAATTGCCTCGCCTGTAAGTGGAAAATTAAATCAAATAAAGCGAGGTGAAAAACGTAAAATATTAGCTTTTATCATTGAATCGGACGGAGCAATAACTTACAACGAGGGTGTTAATATCTCACAACTTTCGAGTGAAAGCTTAAGAGAAGCTCTCTTGAAAACAGGCTTATGGGCTTATATTAAACAACGACCTTATAATATTATTGCCAACCCCAATTCTAATCCTAAAGCTATTTTTATAAGCGGTTTCGATACTGCACCATTAGCTCCCGATTTAGAATTTATATTACAAGATGAAAATCAAGCTTTGCAAGCGGGTATCAATGTTTTGAAAAAGCTTGTTCAAGTTCCCATATATGTCGGGTTAAAAGCTAATAAAAAATCAGTTTTTGAATCAATTCAGGGCATTGAATTAAATTATTTCGATGGTCCTCATCCTGCTGGTAATGTAGGGGTTCACATTCATCACATTAACCCTATTAATAAAGGCGAAGTGGTTTGGACCCTTCAACCTGAAGATTTAGTTATTATAGGTCGCTATGCTCTTACTGGCAAATATGATGTTACTCGCAAAATAGCCGTAGTTGGTAGTCAAGTTCAACATCCTGCTTACGTTAAAACTATTCAGGGAGCTTCAATCGCATCGCTTACCTATAATAATATAATAGGAGAGAATAATCGCTATATCTCCGGTAATGTTTTAACGGGGTTGAATAAAGGTCAAGATGGTTTTTTAGGTTTTTATGACCGAATGATAAGCGTTATACCCGAAGGAAACAAATATGAATTTTTAGGATGGGCAATGCCTGGGTTTAATAAGTTTAGCATGTCTAAAACTTTCTTTTCGTGGTTAGCACCAAAAAAAGAATATGTAATAGACACCAACTATCATGGCGGCGAAAGAGCTTATGTAATGACAGGCCAGTATGAGAAAGTGGTTCCTATGGACATATTGCCACAACAGTTAGTTAAAGCAGCCATTATTAAAGATATAGATTTGTTAGAGAAACTTGGTATTTATGAGGTAGTAGAAGAAGATTTAGCTTTGTGCGAATTTGTTTGTACTTCAAAAATAGAAGTACAAACGATAATTCGCGAAGCATTAGATACAATACGTAGTGAAATGAGTTAATAAAAATACATTGATTATGAATGGACTCAGAAAATTTTTAGATAAGATAAAGCCTTCGTTTCAAAAAGGAGGTAAGTTTCATTTTTTGCATTCTACGTTTGATGCATTTGAAACTTTTTTATTTGTACCCAATAAAACGACTCAAAGAGGTGCTCATATTCGCGATAGCATTGATTTAAAGCGTACCATGTCTATTGTCATAATGGCACTTATTCCGGCATTGCTCTTTGGTATGTACAATGTGGGTTATCAGTATTTCAAAGCTATAGGTCAAGAAGCAGGTTTTGGCGAAATGTTTTGGTTTGGTTTTTTAAAGGTAATTCCAATTGTTATAGTTAGCTATGTGTCTGGATTAACGGTAGAATTTATTTTTGCTCAAGTTCGACACCACGAAGTTAACGAGGGTTTTTTGGTTTCGGGTATGCTCATCCCACTTATAATGCCCGTAAATATTCCTTTGTGGATGGTCTCGGTAGCTACCATTTTTGCCGTTATTTTTGGTAAAGAAGTTTTTGGTGGTACGGGTATGAATGTTTTTAATCCGGCTTTATTAGCACGTGCGTTTATTTTCTTTGCTTATCCTAAACATATTTCAGGCGATATGCCGTGGACTTATGGTTTAACAGAACATATTCAAACGGTTGATGGTTTTTCGGGTGCAACACCTTTAGCCAATGCAGCATCGTATGCAATAGATAAAATACCCGATAATTGGACACTTTTTATTGGTTTAATTCCTGGTTCTATAGGTGAGACTTCGAAAGCAGCCATTTTAATAGGAGCATTCATTCTTTTATTTACAGGAGTTGCTAATTGGCGAGTAATGCTTTCGGTTGTGTTGGGTGGTTTATTTATGGGCGGAATAATGAATTTGTTTGCTGTTAATCCTTATATGGAATTGTCGCCTATTACCCAACTTTTAATGGGTGGATTTATGTTTGGAGCGGTATTTATGGCTACCGATCCTGTTACAGCGGCTCAAACCAATACCGGAAAATATATTTTCGGATTTTTAGTAGGCGTATTGGCGTTACTTATTCGTGTCCTTAATCCTGCGTATCCCGAGGGTATGATGTTGGCTATATTATTAATGAATGCTTTTGCGCCTCTTATTGACCATTATGTGATTCAGGCAAACATTAAACGCAGAATGAAAAGAGTTAAGGTTTCTACAAACAAATAAAACTAAATATTATGCATAGCAATAGATATATTTTTATTTACTCGACCGTAAAGGTAATTATTGTTGCCATTTTATTAACAGTTGTTGCTATTGGTTTAAAACCCAAACAACAATACAATATTAAAGTAGAGAAAATGCAAAATATACTTGCTTCTGTAAACATTTTATCTACTACTAAAAATGCCGAAGAATTGTTCAATAAATACATTGTTGACCAAAAGGTTATAGATGTTAATGGCAACGAACAACCCAATTTAAAAGCCTTTGATATTAATGTTGAACAAGAAAGTAAGGTGCCAGCCGATAAAAGAAAATTGCCGATATACATTTGTAAAACCGATAAAGGTGAAACGAAATATATTCTTCCAACTTATGGTAAAGGTTTATGGGGGCCTATTTGGGGATATATTTCCGTTAATGATGACAAAAACACCGTTTATGGTTCTTTCTTCGACCATAAAGGGGAAACCCCTGGTTTAGGAGCCGAAATAGCAACTACAGCTTTTCAAGCTCAGTTTGCCGGCAAAAAACTTTTTGATGATAACGGAACCTTTGTTTCGATTAAAGCCGTTAAAGGAGGTGCTGATAAAAACGATGTTCACGGTGTTGATGCTATTTCGGGTGGAACCATTACAAGCAATGGTTTGACCAAAATGTTAATGGATGAATTAAAACCTTATGAAAACTTTTTGAAACAAAAAAATTAGGAATTATGAGCAACATAAAAGAAAAAGAACCTTTGTTCTCAGCTAAAATTGCTAAGACATTTTTAGGTCCATTAAATTTAAATAATCCAATAACCGTACAAATTTTAGGTATCTGCTCATCTTTGGCGGTAACGGTTCAGCTAAAGCCTGCTCTTATTATGGCATTGTCGGTAACGATTGTAACCGGTTTTTCTAATCTAATTATATCGATAATGCGAAATTCAATACCATCGCGCATACGTATTATTGTACAATTGGTAGTAATTGCTACCTTGGTTATAATTGTAGATCAGGCCTTAAAAGCTTATGTTTACGATGTAAGTAAAAAGCTTTCTGTTTTTGTTGGTCTTATTATTACTAACTGTATTTTAATGGGGCGTTTAGAAGCCTATGCTATGGCGAATAAACCTTGGCCTTCGTTTGTTGATGGAATTGGAAATGGTATTGGTTATGGTATGATACTGGTCATAGTTGCTTTTTTTAGAGAATTGTTGGGTTCAGGGAAAATACTTGGTATGAGTGTTATACCCGATTCATTTTATCAAGCAGGATACGAAAACAACGGTTTAATGATATTACCACCAATGGCACTTGTTACTATTGGTGTTATTATTTGGATTCATCGAAGTTGGAAAAAATCTCTAATCGAAAAATAATTTGAGCTATGGAACATTTTTTTAATATACTGGTAAAGTCGATTTTTATTGACAACATGATTTTTGCCTTTTTCTTAGGCATGTGTTCGTATTTGGCTGTTTCAAAGACTGTCAAAACAAGTATGGGGTTGGGTATTGCGGTTACATTTGTGCTTATTATCACAGCCCCTCTCAATTATCTTTTATATACTTATGTGTTAAAAGAAGGGGCTTTATCTTGGCTTGATCCAAGCTATGCTTCGGTAGATTTAAGCTATTTAAGCTTTATAATTTTTATTGCTACCATTGCAGCAATGACTCAGTTGGTAGAAATGGTGGTTGAAAAATATTCGCCATCGTTATACAATGCTTTGGGTATTTTCTTGCCACTTATAGCTGTTAACTGTGCTATTTTAGGGGTATCACTCTTTATGCAAGAACGCGAATACACTTCTATTAGCGATGTTTTTGCATTTGCTTTGGGTTCTGGTATTGGCTGGTGGTTAGCGATTATTGCATTAGCCGCTATTCGCGAAAAAATGCGTTATTCGAATGTGCCAGCACCATTACGTGGTATAGGTATTACATTTATACTTACCGGACTAATGGCTATTGCTTTTATGAGTTTTATGGGTATTCAATTATAAAATAACAACAACTATGATATTACTTGAAAGTTTAACATTAACGCTGATTATTGGAACCATTGCTTTTCTTATTGTTATCATTGCATTGGTCTTAATGTTATTGTATGCCAAATCTAAATTGACTCAATCGGGTCCAGTTAAAATAACCATAAATGAAGAAAAAGAAATTGAAACAACAGCAGGTAATTCACTTTTATCGACTCTCTCGAATAACAAGATTTTTCTTCCTTCGGCTTGTGGCGGTGGTGGCTCTTGTGGAATGTGTAAATGCCAAGTAATAGAAGGAGGTGGAGAGATATTACCAACTGAGGTCGGATTTTTTACACGAAAACAAATACAGCAAAATTGGCGTTTGGGTTGTCAGGTTAAGGTAAGAACCGATATGAAGATACATGTACCCGAAGAAGTTTTGGGTATAAAGAAATGGGAATGTGAAGTGATTTCTAATAAAAATGTAGCTACTTTTATTAAAGAATTTGTTGTTAAATTGCCTGAAGGAGAGCAACTTAATTTTCGTTCGGGAGGATATATTCAGATCGATGTTCCTAAATGCGAAGTTGATTTTAGCAAAGATATCGATGTAGAACCCGAATATCGCGATGAATGGGATAAATACAACATGTGGCGATTAAAGATGGTGAATAAAGAAGAAACTTTTAGAGCTTATTCGATGGCAAACCATCCTGCAGAAAATAACATTATTATGTTAAATGTTCGTATAGCTACACCACCGTGGGATAAAAAAAGTAATGCTTTCTTAAATGTAAATCCAGGTGTTTGCAGTTCATTTATTTTTAGCCGAAAACCTGGCGATAAAGTGATGATAAGCGGTCCTTATGGTGAATTTTTTATTAAGGATACTCAACGCGAAATGATGTTTATTGGAGGTGGGGCAGGGATGGCACCTATGCGTTCGCATATATTCGATCAGTTTTTAACCAAGAAAACAACACGTAAAGCAACTTTTTGGTATGGGGCACGATCAAAACGCGAAATATTTTACGAAGAGCACTTCCGTGAAATAGAAAAACAATTCCCTAATTTTAAATTTACTATTGCCTTATCTGAACCAAAGCCCGAAGATAATTGGACAGGTTTAACAGGATTTATTCATCAAGTTATATACGATCAATATTTGAGTAAACACGAAGCTCCCGAAGATATTGAATATTATTTATGTGGACCTCCTCAAATGAATGCAGCTGTGCAAAAAATGCTTGACGAACTCGGTGTGCCCAAAGAAATGATCGCCTTTGACGATTTTGGAGGTTAATATCGAAACGTTGTAAAATAAATAAGGCAACTTATTATTGTAGACCAAAAAACAACCGTTGAACTTAATATCAATATGATTTTAACACTTCGACCATAAAAGCGAACGGCTAAAAATGTGCCTAAAGGTATTGAGAGCAAAATAGGTGTTAATAATGCAATGCCAAGAATTCCTGCGTTCTGCTTTAGAAAAACATAACGACGTTTTCGACGAAAAGGGATATTTCTTTTGTCTTTAGGTTTTACAAACCAATATTTTATTTCTCTTAAACGTGCTCTTATTTTTGGATATTTATGCAAATATTTATGTATAAGCCAAAAGTAAAGCGTAATGACATGCTCCCAAAAGAATGAAAAGAAAATAATACCAGCAATTCCACCCGTCGAAGTTAAAATAATGGTTTGAATACATGTAAAATGTAATTTAATAGCAATAGGAAAGGCAAATATAAATTTGATTCCACTTACAAGTAAAAGTGATATTATTTTGGCAATCATAGCTAAATTTTACTTCCATATGCAAGGTCGCCCGCATCGCCAATGCCAGGTACAATATATGATTTTACAGTTAGTTCTTCGTCAACAGCAGCTGCCCAAATTGTTATATTTCGAGTATCAAGATTTTTTTGTAAGTTTTTAATGCCTTCTTTACTAGCAACCACTGTAACTATATGCATGTGCTTCGGCATTCCGTTGGTTAATAAAGCTTTGTAAGCTAAAATAATAGAAGAGCCTGTTGCTAACATTGGATCGCATAAAATAAGTGTACGTTGATCTAAGTTAGGACAAGAAATATATTCTAATTCGATGCGAAATGTTCCGTCTTTACTGTATTTTCTGAAAGCACTAATAAACGAATTATCGGCTGTGTCATAATAATTTAAAAGTCCTTGATGTAGTGGAAGCCCAGCCCTTAAAATAGTTGCTAATACAGGTTTTTCGGAAGGTACCGAAACCGTTGAAATGCCTAATGGTGTAACTACTTGTTTTTCTTCGTAGTTCAACGTTTTACTTATCTCATAAGCAAAAATTTCACCAATACGTTCAAGGTTTCGTCTAAAACGCATACTATCAGTTTGAATATTTTCGTCTCTAAGTTCTGCTACAAATTGATTAAGCAGACTATTTTCTTTTCCAAGTATATGGGTATTCATTATATTAAGGTTTTAGCCAACGTAAATAAAATGGTAAACGATTTAAAATAATTTGCTGGTATTTACCTGCAACTGCACCAAAGCTTTCGTAATATCTTGCTAATCCAGGAATCATGGAGCCTTCAAAGTCCAAAATTACGTTTTTTTCAGCATATCTTTTTATAAATTGATCAATTAAATAAAACATTGCTCTTTTTTCTTTCCCAGTTGGAGAACTCGCTGCAAATAAATAATAAGCTTTTTGATGAGAAAAAATAAAAAATGTTGCGGCTATAAGTTCATTATTTTCATCATAAACTTCATAAATTTCGCCAAATTTGTATTTTATTGCATTACTAATTATTTGCAACATCTTGTTATAGTCGTGTTTTTTTAATTGTGGAACTTTAATGCCAACATTTTTACGTATAAAATGAACAAAAGTTTGAGCACTAATAGTGTTAATTTTTAACCGAAGATTATGTTGTTGAGCTTTTACTAAATTACGTTTTGTATTGGTGTGATATTTATTATAAATGTAAGAATAGGTAGCAATTAAGTCTAACTCATAGTTTATTTTATGATGAATAACGATGTTATTGTCGTGAATAGATTCGATAAGATTGAGTTTGTTTGTATTTATATTGCAATAAGGATACAAGGTTGCTACTTGTTTAACATAATCTTCAATATTTGAAAGGTATTTAACATTGATCGAAAAGAATCCTAATTGTTGAGCAAAAAGGGGTTGAATAATTATTTTAGTTCCAAATATTTTTTTTATCGGAAGTGGAATTACGATTTCGTAATGATCACTTACCAAAGCTTCCCAATTAGGACTTACAATATCGAGATACCAAGCAAATGCATATAGGTTACCATTTACGGCATGGAGAATGCTTTTTTCCCATTGGACTTTATCTATTTCGTTATGTTTAAGGTGGATTAGTTTCATCATTTTGCAGCATCTAATATTTTTTCAAAGATTTCTTTCCAAGGCTGCCCATAAATATTGTCTTGTAATGTTTCGTTATGCCACAGCGAAACAAAAGTACCATTATATTTTTTTATTTCTTCGATATAATGAATTGATTTAATTAAAGCAGACTCAGGCGAAAGTTTATTGATAAGCCAAGTTCTATCCATAAAAGGAAATGGATAAATTTTGACATTTGTTTTAGTATTGTTAATAAGGTCAAAAAAGTAAAATGGAGTACAGGTGCCTGCTCTATAGCCATCTGCCTGAGTATATCCCATTGAAAAGTCGTATAAAATATTGTTTTCAGATAGGCTAACATATGAGTACGGAATATTAAAGCGTAAAAAGTGAAATCGATTATGTTCAATCTTTTTATTGATAATATGTTCAAGTGTTTCTTTTTCTAGTTTTATAGTTTTTTTTAATTCTGAGTTATACGAAAGGTGTAAACCTATCATAGACGACGAATTTAATTCTTTAACGGTTTTAATAAATAATGGGTGTTTACTCTTTAAGTTCCGATCGTATTGCGATGTTTTTCCTGTTAAAATAAAGAAAATAGGTTTATGTTGAAATTTAGCGCATTGATTTATGATATATGTGTATGTATCGTAGGGGTCTTTTATTTTTTTTGTTAAGTATTGCCATCGAAGGGTTACTAAATCAAAGCGTTTTTTTATAATAGCATTTCCAATGGCAAGTACAGAGTGAATAAGCTTTTTGCCTTTAAAAGCAAATAAATTGTCTATATCGAAAGTAAAAATAGAATGGTATTTTGATTTAGCAATTTCAAGGTTTGGAAATAACCATTTTAATTGATTTAAAAGTTTATCGGTCCATAAATTTACTAGTGGTGTTTGAAGTAGTTTATTTTTAAATAACCAAGAATAATGATAATCGAATCGGTCATGCTTGTCTTTTTGCTCAATAGTATATTCTTCGTAGCGACTAACAAGCCAAAAGCAGGCAGCAAAGACATCGAAAGGTGCTAATGATTGAGGGGAAGGACTTTTAAATAATGCTTTACCCCAAATGGTTTCGGCAGTTGATGGTAATACATGATTTAAGTTAGTTTCGAATAATAAATTCGAAGCATAAAGCCAAGCTCCTTGAAGTTCGATTTGTTGAGTATAAGATATTTTAGGTCCTTGATAGGCTTCGTATTCGAGTTTATTTTCTGTTAGTTTAAAATGAACTTTAGCAACATCTAAAAATAGATATTCAACTATAAAAGTTAAGCGTGGGGTAATATGGTGAGTATAAATTAGCAACATTATATCATTCCGTTATCGGCAAAGCTAAAATAATCTATTTGGGTAATAATTAAATGGTCGAGTAATTTTATTTGCATTATTTCAGAAGCTTTGTTGAGTTTATCGGTAATTTGTATATCTTGATCACTAGGTTTTAAATTGCCCGATGGATGGTTATGGGCTAAGATAATAGCACTTGCTTCGTCAATAATGGCTTGTTTCAAAATAAGCTTTATATCTATGACGGTGCCTGTTTTTCCTCCTTTACTCAGTGAATAATAACCTTTAAGTTTATTTGCATTGTTTAGGGTAATATACCATGATTCTTCTTGAGTGCTATCGCCAATAATCGATTTAAAAAAGGTATAAACTTCTTTGCTTGACGAAAAACTTGGAAGTTGTAAAGATGTTTGAAGTTGACGTCTATTACCAAGTTCTAATGCTGCTTTTATTGTAACAGCCTTAGCAAATCCAAGCCCATTGATAGATTTTAATTTATTTATATCAAATTGAGCTAATATATTTAGGTCTTCGTTGGCTGTTTTTAACAAATTTCTTGCAACTTCAATCGCATTTGCATTGGCTGTTCCCGTTCTTAATAAAATAGCGATTAGTTCGGCATTGCTTAATGCTCTAACTCCTTTTTTTAGGAGTTTTTCGCGTGGACGATCTTCTTCTGCCCAATTTTTAATAGAATTATTTAATTTATCCATATATAAAATAAAAAAGCCTCCCAAATTTAGGAAGACTTTTTTAATATATATCAATTTTAACGGAAAAGCTTAGGCTAAACTTTGAACGTGCTTTGCAAGTCCTGATTTTAAGTTAGAAGCTTTATTTTTATGAATAACATGTTTTTTAGCAAGTTTGTCGAGCATAGAAACTACTTTGGGCAATAGTTCTAAGGCTTCTTTTTTGTCTTTAGTGTTGCGTAATTTTTTTATCGCATTACGGGTTGTTTTTGCATAATAACGATTTTCAATACGACGAGCTTCGCTTTGACGAATACGTTTTTCGGATGATTTATGATTTGCCATTTTTGTTTTTTTTTTTGTTGCAGCCCGTAGGGGAATCGAACCCCTGTTTCAAGAATGAAAATCTTGCGTCCTAACCCCTAGACGAACGGGCCATTGTATTAACCCTTAAATTGGGAGTGCAAAGGTATAGTTTTTAATTTTTATTTCCAAATTTTTTCTGCTTTTTTTTGCTATTTTTTTTCTTTTCAAATCTATCTGCACTTTCGTTGTTTAGTTCAGATGTAAAGTCAATCGATGTGGTTTGGGGTGTAATTTCTTTTGTAAAAAAGTTATTGATATCGGGTTTTATACCTTTATCGTTTTGTGCAATAATGCTTTTTACTTGTTCGAGCGAAAGTGCCAGAAGATCTGACATTGTTTCTTTCGATTTGGAATACCAAAACATCGCTCTAAATATGTCAATTTTTTGGCAATATAATTCGCCATCCATTATATAGAGTGTTTCGTAAGTTTCGGGAAAATATTTTCGGGCATCGACATATACATCGAGTTCATAATTTAAGCAACATTTAAGCTTACTGCATTGGCCTGTTAATTTTTGTGGGTTGGGAGTGAGTTCTTGCAAGCGAGCAGCAGTAGTTGGTACCGAAACAAAATCGCTCATCCACGTTGAGCAACAAAGTTCTCGACCACACGAGCCAATGCCGCCAATGCGGCCTGCTTCTTGGCGAGCGCCTATTTGCTTCATTTCAATTTTAACTCTGAATTCGGCAGCAAGTACTTTAATGAGTTCGCGGAAATCGACTCTATCGTCGGCTATATAGTAAAATATAGCTTTCGATTTATCGCCTTGGTATTCAACATCACCTATTTTCATGTCGAGGCCTAATGAACGGGCTATTTGTCGAGAGCGAATCATGGTTGAGTGTTCGAGTGATATGGCTTGATACCACTTTTCTAAGTCAGCAGGCTTAGCTTTGCGGTAAATTTTTTTCTGCACGTTATCGTGAGCTATTTCTTTTACTCGCATTTGTTCGTAAACAATTTCGCCTAATGCGTTTACAATACCTATATCGTGCCCAATTTGAGCTTCTACAGCAACAATATCACCTTTTTTTAGCGGTATTTTATTGGCATTATGAAAAATATCTTTACGGGAGTTTTTAAAACGTATTTCTACAAAATCGGGTATAAATGGCGAAGTCGGAATGTCTTCCAAATAATTATAAACGTCAAGTTTAGCACAATTGTGCAGCAATGAGCAGGTGGTTTCTTCGCCATTTTTTTTAAGGATACAACCGCGTGAATAACAAGTATTTGATTCCATTGTGGTGCTTTTGTGTTTTAACCTACAAAGTTAGATGAAATTTGTGAAATATTTATATAACTTTTGAAAGTATTGATTTATGAAGCTAATAAACAATTTACAATTTAGGCTTATTTCTTTTTACTAGACGTTTTGCTTGTTTTTGTTTTTTTGCGTGTAGTGCTTTTTTTTTTCTTTGCTTGTGTTGTCTTGCGTTTAGTGGTTTTACGTTTAGTAGTTGGAGTATCGAATTCTTCGGGATAAACAAGCTCTGTACCTGGTTGAACAATGATAGAAGGTTTAAATTTAGATTTTTCTTTTTCAAGAGGTTTAATTAGTGTTTCGTTTTGTCCTGTAATTTGGTTAATGCGAATTTCAAAGTCACTTATAACATTCATATAATTAATGTATGCTTCATAGGGTGTATCATAATGATTAAAGTATTTATGTACATCGCCATCGCTAAACCATTTTGTACACATATAATAGAAATGGTCGCTGGTTTGTAAATATAGCCAGTCGTTATATATTTGTGGATTTTGGCTTTGTCGAACTTTGGGTAAAAGTTTATAGAGTGCATTAAAGGCGTCGTCTTGGAGTTCATTGCCAAGCCAAGCAGTTAAATCGCGTTCTTCATCTGCCCACGATATGGGATAGGGGACATGTATGGGAGCTACAGGATCTAATAAATCAAACGCTTCGCTTGGGGTTATGAATTGATAGTTCGAATGAGCAAAAACAGCCTTTGGGAGATGTCTCATAAATTCAAATATTCCGGTTTCGGCCCATTGATGTTCGCCAAAAGTTTCATAATCCATAAATAAGTTTACAATTTCCTGACGACTATCAATTGCATTAAGCCAAGATACGTATTTTTCTGTTGTCAAAGGCCATTCGGTCCATGCTTTATTAGAGAATCTAAAAGCAATGTCGTCGCTTAGTTGATAGTTTTTTAATAAAAGTTTAAGGCGAGGTTCTAGTGCGTTGCAATACAAATAATTGGGCGACTTCCAGCCCAGTATATGTTTGGCGCCTTCGGTAAGTTGACCTTTAAAGCCAAGTTCATAAACCATTTGGCCTATTTGGTCGCTATAAATAAGCTCCGTGTTTCTAAACGATGTTGGTTTAACACCGAATAAACGTTCTACTTTTTCAGAGTGTAAACGAACTTGATTAAAAAATTCTTCTTTATCACGAAGAGCAGATAAGCTATGCGAATATGTTTCACCAAGTATTTCAACACATCCAGTAGCTACTAAGCGTCTAAAACTTTCGAGTACATCAGGAGCATAACGTTCAAATTGGTCTAAGGCTGTACCGCTAATAGAATATGCTATTTTAAAACGCGTTCCATATTCTTGAATTAAGTCGTACATAAGCTGATTGGTTGGCAAATAGCATTTTTCTGCTACTTTACGCATAATGCTTTGGTTAGCAAAATCGTCAAAGTAATAATGGTTATTGCCTATTTCAAAAAAACGATAACGACGTAAGCGAAAAGGTTGGTGTACTTGAAAATAAAAACAAATTGCTCTCATTTTTTATTTATTTTTTTGGTTAATGAAAAAATGTGAAAGTAAAAATTAAACAGATATTTTATCTCCATTATGAATAATAACGAACTATTATGTTTATGCTTATTTATCATGTGAATTTTAATTGATAGAGTTATAAATTTCGATTATTTTTTGGGCACTATTATCCCATTTAAGATTATCTACTTCTTCACGTCCATATTTACGGAACATTTTTGAAATGCCTTCGTAATGGGTTAATCCATAAATAGCATCGGCAAGGGCATCGACATCCCAGAAGTCAACTTTTAAAGCGTATCGCAACACTTCAGATACTCCACTTTGTTTAGAGATGATAACCGGAACGTTGGATCGCATAGCTTCGAGGGGTGATATTCCAAAGGGTTCGCTTACCGAAGGCATGACATAAACATCGCTTATGCTAAATAATCGATATACTTCTTCGCCTTTTAAAAAGCCTGCAAATTGAAATTTGTGACCCATTCTATAATATGCAACACGTCGAACCATTCGATTTAACATATCGCCGCTACCCGCCATTACAAATCGGATATTAGGGTCGCGTTGAAATACTTTATAAGCTGCTTCTACAAAATAATCAGGACCTTTTTGAAAGGTAATTCTTCCTAAAAAAGTAACAAGTTTTTCAGGGAATCCTTTATTTTGATTTATTTCGTTGATGTTGACGGGTTCAACGGCGTTATGAACTGTAAATACTTTTTCAGCTGGAATACCATATCGTTCTATTACGTATTGACGAGTAAGATTACTTACAGTTATGACTCTGTCGGCTGCTTCCATCCCTTTTCGCTCAATATCGTAAACATATTGGTTAATGTTTTCACCGCTTCGATCGAATTCGGTGGCGTGTACATGAACTACCAATGGTTTGCCAGATACTTTTTTAGCTGCCATTCCAGCCGGATATGTGAGCCAATCGTGTGCGTGAATTACATCGTGTGGGTGTTCTTTAGCTAAAACAGATGCAATAAGGGCATATCGACTAACTTCGGCATAGAGGCTTTCGCCATATTTTCCCGAAAATTGATATTTTGCTCTAAATACTTTTTCATCAAAATGAGTATTGACGGTAGTTTCTTCGCCAATGAGTTTTAAAAAATCTTCTGGACCAACATAAGGAATAAGACTACTACCTATTTCATAGTATTTTACATTGTTCCAATATTCTTCGTAGTTGAAGTTTCGTTCATTAATTTCAACATCGCTAGCGCTTAAAAGATAAGCATGTTTATGATCTTCTCCGCCAAATAAGCGGGGGACAATAAAAATAACATTTATGTTTTGCTTTGCTAATCCTTTAACAAGTCCGTAACAAGCGGTGCCAAGACCTCCGGTGATATGAGGTGGGAATTCCCATCCAAACATTAGTACTTTCATAGCTTTGGGTTTTGTGTATATTTATTCATCTTTAAATTGGTCAATCATCATTTTAATACGAAGTAGTTCGGCAACGCTCCATGCTTGCGAAACAGCTCCATTAGGATTGTGTGGTGGGTCGCCGTCGTATATTTCACTTATAGTGCCAATACCATGTACAACCATTTCTTCTTCAAATCCTTGATATAAGCGTTCAATAAGCGATAATGCAGACTTTCCATGTATTCTAAACATTCCTTCAGCAAATGCTCCTAATAACCAAGGCCAGACCGTACCTTGATGGTAAGCTCTATCTCGCTCTGCTTGGTTTCCGCCATAAAAACCTTTATAGTCGGGATGATTAGGCGATAATGTTCGCAATCCTTTAGGTGTTAATAGTTCACGTTGAACGGTTTCAAGAATATTGCGTTTTATCTGCGGATCGTCGATAGGACTGTAAGGAAGCGATGTGGCAAACACCTGATTGGGACGAACACTCCAATCTTTGTATTCATAGGTAACTACATCGGCTAAATAGCCACGTGTATTATCGTAAAACATTTCGTGGAATGATTGCTTGATTTTATCAGGAATGTCAATCCATTCTAATATGAATTTTCTGTCTTGAGCTATTTTGGCAAGTGTTAAGCTATACATAATGGCGTTATACCAAAGTGCATTAATCTCAACAGCAAAACCGATTCTTGGAGTTACAGGTTTGCCTTCAACAATGGCATCCATCCATGTAAGTGCCATACCTGGTTTGCCTTGCCAAAGTAAACCATTTTCGTGCATTTTGATATTAAACTCCGTGCCTTCGCGAAAGGCAGTTAGTATTTTTTTTATAACTTTACCATATTCTTTCCAGGCACGTTTATAGCAATGTGCAAATTCGCAATATTGTTGTAAGGCCCAAAAAAACCAGAGTGGGGCATCAACACTGTTGTAACATGCATTGTCGCCAGTTCCTGCATTGGGGAAGAAAGGACCTTTCATTTCGCTAATCATGGTGTTCAAAACATCTCGAAACACATCTGTTTGTCCTTGCGATAAAGTGAGACCCGGAAGTGCTATAAAGGTATCGCGTCCCCACGAACCAAACCAAGGAAAACCTGCAATAATTTCGGTGCGTTTTTCTTTATATACAATAAATTGCTGGGCAGCATTGATTAAACAATTTTCGAAATTAGCTCGATTAATTCTGCATTTTATTTCTTTATCGAATTGACGGTTTAAGGAACGAGTTACCGCAGGTGAAGTGCCTGCTGAAAAAACAATAACTTCACCTTTTCGAATGGGCATTTCGAAATAGCCTGGAACAAATAAGTCTTCGTGATAGTCGTAACCGCGGTCCCTTTCTTCGATATATTCGATATTGTAATACCAATCGGGGACATGAACATAATCAACTTTTTTGGAAAATTGTAAATAGAGCGATGGGTAACCGTTGTATAGTTTTATTTTAATACCATTGTCAACTTCATTATATTTACTGTTAACATCTAAATTTGCTTTGCTTAAATTGTGAATGTTTCTAAACGCTAAAAAAGGTTTAAAACGTATTTTGGTGGGCGAGTGAGCATCGAGCAAAGTATAACGAATGAGTATTCGTTCTTCGGTGGTTACTAATATGAGTTCTTTTTTTAGGACAACGCCACCTACTCTGTAAATAAGATTCATGTTGGGCTCTAAGTCAAAATCGCGAATATATTTATGTCCTTTTGGCTCATATACTCCACCTTGGTAGCGATGAATACCTAAGTTAAAAGAGCTGTTGTGTTGTATAATGGTTTCATCAAGCGAAGAAAGTAATAAGTGTGTTCCACCATCTAAGTGTTCTATGGGACATGCTAATAAACCGTGATATTTACGCGTGTTGCAACCTATTAATGTTGTATAAGCGTATGAACCTGCTCTATTAGACCTAAGAACTTCACGCTTGAGTGAATATTCAAAATTTATGAGTTGAGTTTTGTCAAATTTAATATATCCCATAGCGGTTTTTAAAATTTTTGCAAATTTAATCTTTTTTTGGAAACATGAAGTTAAATTACCTTAAAAAACAATAAGAAGAAAATGTTTTAAAACAATGAATTTTTAAATATAAAAATATTTTTTGAAATAATAAATTATTGTTATGTTTGAGTTTTGAAAATATTAATTTTTGGTTAGAAAATTTTCTATATTGATTTTAATGCTGTTAGTATTTCATTTGTCGTTTTCTCAAACGGTAGATGAAATATTAGATAAAACATTTAAAAATATCGAATCTGCTAATACGCTGCGTTTGGTAATAATATCGCGCGAACGTTTTTTTAACAACTATAAAACAGATAAAGGGATTTACAAAATTTCGAGAAACCCCATTTTATATTATTATAAACAACTAATACCTAACTCTGGTGCTGAAGTTTTAGTGAATTCTGAAATATATCCGATGGCTTGGGTTAATGCAAATGAATGGATGATTCCAACTTTAAAGTTAAGTCCCTTTGGTGCACAACTTAGAGATACACGTCACCATAATCTTTATCATGCTGGTTTCGATTATTTTAAAAAAATATTATGTGTTTTAAAGGATAAATATTCTATAAATTGGGATAAGATAGTTTCGCTTGATATGAATGCAAAATTACAGGAATATGATTGTTACAAGCTCGAAATAATCAATCCTTATTACAAAATAATTAATTTTAAAATTCAACAGCCAACAACACCACAAGAATTAGCCCTTAAGTTAAATATTTGCGATTTTAGTATCTTAGAACTAAATCCGTCAATTGAAAACATTTTTAAAAAACTAACACCAGGGCAAGTGATTAAAATACCCAATGATTATGCTCAAAAAATTATAATTTATATTGACAAAAAATTAATGTTGCCACGTAAGATTCAGGTTTATGATACAAAAGGTCTTTGGGAAGAATATTTTTTTGAGTCAATTGAGGTAAATTCAAAATTTTGTAAAGAAGAATTTTCTAAAAACTATAAAGAATATGGATTTTAAAAGTTTTTCATGGATAAGCAGTATGATGCTTTTATTTTTATTTAAGGTTAACTTTGCTCAAGTTAAATCCGATGATATTTTAGGAAAATGGATGACAGAAAAAAAAGAAGCCGTTGTACAAATTTTTAAAACTAATGATAATAAATATGCTGGCAAAATAATATGGTTAGAAAAACCTTTAGAAAATGGTAAGCCCGTTGTTGATAAGAAAAATCCAAAACCAGAACTCCGATCAAGACCCATTATGGGTTTAGTATTTGTTGCTGGCTTTGAATTTCAAGATGGAGAATGGGTAAATGGTATTGTTTATGACGCTCAAACAGGTAATACTTACAAGGCTAAAATAATGTTAAAAGATAAGAATACGCTCGAATTAAGAGGTTATATTGGTTCGCCTATTTTTGGAAGATCGACCATATGGACAAGACGTAATGATAAATAGTTTAGTCACTTTTGTAGATTAGTAAAAAGTTCAATTTAATAATAAGCCCAATATTAATTTAAACATTGGCATTTTATAAATATTGATTGTGCAATTTTTTAGCTTAAAACGATTAGTAAATTTTAAATAATTTCTTTGTCAAAAATTTTTTTTTAAATATTTATTTTGTAATTTGGCACAAATAAATTTATATGGAATCAACTCATATTCACGATTGTAATACATTAGCTAAGCTTTTCGATATTCAAAATACGATAGCACAAGATTTATCTGTGGCAATGCCTTTAGAAACTGCCTTTGCTATTGTCATTAAACATTTTACATCGTTCGAAAACATATTAGGAGGGGCGTTTTATTCTATTCAAAACGATGGCTCGTTAATGCTCGAAAAATCAATTAATTTTAACGAAGAGCCTAAAAAACATAAACACTCATATGCATCGTTAAGTCCAGAAAATGCACTTGTTTATACGGGTGAAACCAAATTTATAAAATTACCTTCCGATTACGATTATTTTCATATTCAATCTTTTAATATTAATGCAACATGGTTCATTCTTTCACCTGTACGCCTCAATGGCGATATTATTGGAGCCTTAATTCTTTTAGGTAAAGATGAAGCGAACCCTTTTTTATTAAAAGCAGTAGAAAATGCAAGTTATAAGATAGGAGGAGTTATTGGTCGTATAGAATTCGAAAATGAGATTACTGAAAAGCAACAAAGTTTTGAGCGTATTTTTCAAAATATGCACGATATTTTAATTATTACCAATAAAGATGGGAAAATTATATATTTTAATCAACTCCTTCCGAGTAAAACAGGATATTTAGACGAAGAGCTTTATACATTAGAAATTAGTCAGTTATTTCCAGACGAATTAGCGTTCGATATAAAAAAACTTTTGAATGAAATAATTTCAAAAGAAAGTAAATTGATATTATATCCTTTACTTAATTCAAATCGTGAGATTATACCTGCCGAATCAATTGTGTCAAAAGTTGTTTGGAATGGAAGAAACATGTTTTTGTGGAATATCCGAGATTTAAAAGATAGAAAAGAGGCTCAAGAAGCGATTGCCATTGAAAAGAAAAAAGCCGAAATTGCCAATAATGCCAAAACCGCATTCTTAACAAATTTAAGTTATAGCTTACGCATTCCATTAAGTTCAGTTTTAGGAATGACCGAATTGTTGCTCAAAACCGATTTAAACAAAAATCAGTTTAATTATTTAAATATTATAACTCGATCGGCTGAACAACTTATGCTCATTGCTAATCAATTGCTCGATATTTCAATAATTGAAAAAGGTGAAATGACACTTGAAACGAAAACATTTAGCCTTAAAGATACCATTATTCAAGTTATTAACCAACAGTATTACAAAGCATATAATAAAGGTTTAGAAATCATATGCGATTATGTTTCTTACGGTCAGGACTTAGTTCTTAAAGGCGATTCGTTGCGATTATCACAGATACTTCAAAATTTGGTCGATAATGCAGTTAAATTTACTGATAATGGCAAAATTGAATTACACATTAACCCTACTCATTATTATGAAAATGGAGTAAGGATTCAATTTGTGGTTCGTGACACAGGACGTGGTATGACGACCGAAACTGTTAAAAGTATTTTAGAAGCTTGTAAACAAAAAAGTCCTGTTGCACGTCCCAATAATGGCGATTTCGGGTTAGGTCTTATTATTGCTTACAATTTGATAGCTTTAATGGGAGGAGAACTTAACATTTCAAGCGAATTACACCGAGGCACAACCATGTCATTCGAATTGCTATTAAATATTGGTCAAATACACGAATTACAGATTGGACAATCAGAAGATGCATTTAGTTCTAATACTTCTGTGCGTGAGCAAGTTAGGGTTATTGTTGCAGAAGATCAGCCTTTTAACCAGATGGTTGTAAAAAACATGCTCGAAGATTTTGGTTTTAAAGTTGACTGCGTTGATAATGGTCAACAACTAATTGATAAAATAATTAACCAACAATATGATGTTATTTTAATGGATATATATATGCCCATTATGGATGGCATTGCGGCTACAAAATATATACGAACTAAGCTTAATAAGCCTGTATGCGACACCCCTATTATTGCTATAACGGCTAATGCATATATAAACGAACATCAAAAATATCTCGAAGCAGGTGTAAACGATACCATTTCTAAGCCCTTTAAATCGCAATTGCTATACAGCAAAATAATGCATCATATTGGTTTAGCCAAAGCTCAAGCTATTAAAGACAACAGAATTTTAGAATTTGATATTTCAAAGTCGAATGTCGATAAATTTTATAATCTTGATTTATTATATAACATTACAAAAAATCAAAAAAACGCTATTATTAAAATGTTACAAGTCTTTATTGAAAAAACCCATATAGAATTAACTCAACTCGAAGAATATGTTCTTAATAAAGATTGGCAAAACGTTGCTGGCATTGCTCATAAAATGAAGCCATCGTTAGCATATCTTTCTATGAAGCAAGTAGAAGAATTAATACAACAAATTTATTATTTATCCAAAAATAATGAACAAACCGATCGTATTCCTAAACTTTTAGCTAATGCTAAAGCTATTTTAGATTTTGTAATTCATCAGTTGCAAGAAGAAATTAAACGGTTAAGTGAATAATTATGGCAATTATTGTATCGGTTAGAGATAAAACTCCTATTATAGGTGAAAATTGTTTTTTAGCTCCCAATGCTTCTATAATAGGTGACGTTGTTTTAGGCAATAATTGTAGTATTTGGTTTAATGCTGTTATTCGTGGCGATGTGCATTATATTCGAATAGGCAATAATTGTAACATTCAAGATGGAGCCATTATTCATTGTACCTATCAAAAATCGCCAACCAATATAGGCAACAATGTTTCTATAGCACATGCAGCAGTGGTCCATGGTTGTACTATTCACGATAATGTGCTTATTGGCATTGGAGCTATTATTCTCGACAATTGTGTGATTCATCGTAATAGCCTTATAGCTGCCGGTTCGCTTTTACTCGAAGGTACCGTAGTCGAAGAAGGAAGTGTTTATGCCGGTTCACCAGCAAAAAAAATTAAGGAAATTAGCCCCGAGTTGCTTAAGGGACAGGTAGAACGAATTGCACAAAGCTACTCTATGTATGCAAGTTGGTATTCGAAATAAGTTGTTTGATTAAACTAAGCGACCAAACAACTAATGACGGAAAAGTGAAGTGTTGAAATAATGCAGAAAAATGATGAGAATTTAATGTCCCATTCAATCACTTAATTTTATCAATTCGTCAAAAAAATAAAGCAAAAGACAAACTATCTCATAAATAGTTCGTATAATTGAATACCAAATCGAAAAAATATGCTTAAAATTATTATATTAGGACTTTTTATATTTGTGTTTTACATTTCTAAAAGTCAAACAAACACAACGGATAGCGTTGTTAAATCAGTTTTAACCACTCCTTCACATATAGATAATTCCAAAAGACCTTCTATGCAACCAAACGATAAAATTGAACAAATCCATCGTATTGACAAAGTTTATAGACCAGAAACCAATGTTGAAAATAAAAAAAATGAAAATCAGGATTGTGAGGAACCTGTATCAACTGAGACTTCGGTTGCTTTAAATCATGAGAAAACTTCACAGGAACGCATCGCTCAGTATAAAAAAATGATAATCGAATTAAAAGACGAAAAAAATAAATTGGAATTAAAGGGTGAAAATACAAGCGAAATAGATAGAAAGATTGAAAAATTACAAACTTTAATTTTACGTTTATCAAGTGATAATAAAAATATTTCAGATAAAAATAGCTCATTTGCTTTGAATGAGCATTTAGCAAATGATAAAAATGATTTTAATATTACAATAGAAAAAAGCACTAAAGCTGATCCTTGTGCGAGTATAACTGCTATGACTTTAGGGGTAACATATACAGGTACTCTAGCTGCTTCAGGTAGTGATTGGTCAACATATACCGATTGCTCTTATACTGAATCTGGCGATGAAGGGGTGTATTCATTTACCCCTTCTTCTACTGGAAATTATACCTTTTCGGGGACTGCAACATCAGGTGATCCTGATTTCTTTTTAATGAGTTCTTGTGGAAATACTGGAACCAACATTACAGGCTCTTGTTGGGATTATGGCGATAGAACAGTTTCGTTAGTAGCTGGAACCACTTATTATCTTGTAGTAGATAATTATTCTAGTTCGAGTAGTGCAGAATATTCTATCATTGTAAATAGTGCTGCTGCAGGACCTTCAAATGATGATTGCACAGGAGCTATAACTCTAACAGTTGGAGCCAGTTGTTCGTTTAGTTCATATACCAATGCTAATGCAACTGCAACTTCGGGTGTTCCAGCACCAGGGTGCGCAAATTATTTAGGAGGAGATGTTTGGTTTAAAGCGACAGTGCCTGCTTCGGGACATATAATTTTAGATATGGATGATAATGTTGTAACCGATGCTGGAATGGCAATTTATACCGGTACCTGTGGTTCATTATCGTTAGTTGAATGTGACGATGATGATAGTAATAATGGTTTAATGGCAATGATAGACAAAAGTGGCTTATCTTCTGGAACAACCATTTATATTCGTGTTTGGGAATATGGAAATGATAATAACGGTTCTTTTTATATCTGTGCTTATGATCCGGGAATAGGTGCATGTGGTAGTGTTACAAATATTGCATCATGTGGTACATCTACAACGGTTACTTCTGGTGGCGGTTCTGGGAATTGGAATAATCAGGAATGTGGTTCGGGAACTCCGGGCGCTGAAAAAATATTTTCATTTACACCAACAACTACTGCTGCGTATTATATTGTAGTTACTTCCGCTTCATCCTATATGACATATGCATATCAGACCGGAACATGTCAGTCTACAGGTTGGACTTGTATGGCAAGACCAAATGCACCAGGTACTTTTGGTCCTTTTAATTGGACAGCTGGAGTTACTTATTATATTTTAGTTGACGATGAAGATGCTTCTTCTTCTACCCATACTTTTTATATAAAATGTCCGGAAACACCTGGGACTTATTATCATCCTACTGAAGGTTTGCAGGGAACTTATTTAGGTTCATGTATGGTTAATACTTGTACAGGTACATATACAGATGATGGAGGGGCTGCTAATTATTCTCTAAATATAAACTCAATATATAGAACGTTTTGCCCTGATGCTACAGGAAAATGCATTAGAGCAACCTTTAACAGTATGGATATTGAAGAAAATGGAACAAGTTGCTATGATTATTTAATTGTAAGAAATGGTCCCACTCAGGGAAGCCCCATTCTATGGGCAGGCTGTAAAACATTAGCATCTACAAATAGTTTATTAGGAACATTCTCAAATCCTTTCACAGCATCAAACACAAGCGGTTGTTTAACATTTCAATTTTATAGCGATAATACTATTACTCGTCCTGGCTGGAATATTTCATTATCATGTGTGGATTGTGCAGCTTCACCAACAAATAATGATTGTATTTCAGCAACTTCTATTTGTGGAGCAACGAACGTAAATTCAGCAAGTCCAGGACCAGGTATTACTTCTACTTGCGGAGGTTGTAATTTAAGTGAAAATTATTCTAACTGGTATTATTTTGAAATTACTAACAGCGGACGATTGTACCTTGATATTAAACCTGAAGATTTTTTTGAAGATTATGATATGGCATTATATCAGGCAAGCAGCTGTGCAAATCTTGGAAATCCTGTTCGTTGTACTTATGCTATGACACCTCAATATTGTCAGCCAGTTTCTTCAGGAGCTTCATATTATATTTCAAGAGTAAGGTTTAATACTATTGACAATACTTCAACTTACTACAATGATTTTTATGCAAATTACACAACTTCGATTAGTTCTACTGTAACAGCCGGAAGTGCCTATAATCTTCAAGTTACTGTTGCCGGAACATCAATGTATGTTGTTGCTTGGTTTGATTGGAATAAAAATTTACAATTTGACTCAGGTGAGTATTACTCTCTTGGAAGTGGGAATAATACTACTTTATCAACATCAATAACAGTCCCAGTAACTGCAAGACCTGGAAAAACTGCATTCAGAGTTTATACAACTAGAAGTGGTGCTGTTCCAAACACAGATGCTTGTATTAGCTATGCTAATGGTGAGATTGAAGATTATGCAATTTTTATTTCTGATGGAACACATTGTTCAAATGGAGTTAAAGATGCAGATGAAATCGGAGTAGATTGTGGAGGTGCAGGATGTGTTCCATGTGATGCCTCATATTGGCCTACAAATACAGGAATGAATAGTACTTCAACTGATTATTCTGAAGATGTAACAGGCGATAGTTGGGTGCAAGGGATACCTGTAAATGCTGGTGAATCTTATTACTTAATGGTAAATAACTGGTCGCCCGGCGCTAATGGTTTTGACTTGATATGGAACTTTACTGAAGGTGGTGCCATGGATTGCTCTATTGTATTGCCGATTGAATTGCTTGATTTTAATGTGAAACTCATAGGACAATTTACAACATTGTATTGGGAAACAGCATCAGAAATTAATAATGATTATTTTACAATTATGAAATCAACTGATGCAATAATATACAAGCCCATTGGAACTATTAAAGGAGCAGGAAATTCTAATACAATTCAACGGTATACGTTTAACGATAATGAACCAATTACACAAACTACATATTACAGATTAAAACAAATCGATTTTGATGGAAAAGTAACTTATTCTGAAGTTAGAGTTGTGTTACCTGATTTGCAATCTTCTGTACAGCAGTTTAATGTATTTAACGATATAAATAACGAAAATCTAAACATTACACTTATTGGCTATCCCAATACAAAGTTAGACTATGCCATAGTTGATGTTATGGGGAGGATAATTAAGCAAGGTAAGATAAATATTGATGAGAATGCTTTAGGTGGATTGAAATTATCTACAAATGATATTGCTGCCGGTATATACAATATTGTAATTAGTGATGGAAGATATACAGTAAAGAAAAAATTTGTTATTGTAAAATAACTTTTAAGATCTTCTTAAGCAATGTTTCGATAATATGTTGGTAAATATGTATCTTAGTGTAGTATTCTTTAAGCTTGCATAATAGATAACCTCATCTCATCTTTGCAAAGCAATCGGCTTCAATAAAAGGATTATTCACTTCGTTCATGAAATCGTCTTGTCATAATGACGAGATTGCTTCGATCACTTTGTTCGCTTACAATGATGGGAAAAATAGTATAGCAATAATGAGATATAAGACTACTTCCTTTTTTACTTTATATAAGTAAGTAATCTATTTACTGTTATTGCTTTTATTTATTTAGCTGTTTATTCTACCACCTCCTCGAAGCGAAAATTTGTTTTTAAAATGATCGTCGTATTGATCGGCATAATTTCCAACGCGGTTAACCATAGCTGTAATTTCCTTTTCGCTTAAATCATCTAATTCGCGAATACTTTTTATATAAAGCCAATTGTTAAATTTTGTAATACCACAGCCAAAAAGTTTATGGTTAACTTCCAAGGCTTCGGTTAGTATTTCTTCTTTAGTACCTTCGGGCAATTCGTAAATAGGCGACATTACTTGTATGTATCCATAAGTTCCGTCTTCTACGGTATATATGTCGACCCATACCGGAGCTGAGCCTTTTTGTAAATTCCATTGACCTTCTTGTTCGCCACGGCAGGCTACTGGATCTACACCAAAATTTCGAATTACATTTTCGAACATTTCGTAATAAACATTAATACTTTGCATAAAAATGATGATTTGTTTAAATATTCAAAGATACAATTTTTTGAAAGAACATTTTATTTTTTATTACATTTATTGTATTTTTGCTTAAAATACATGGCGATGATTCATTTTAGTTCATTTTTTAAATTTATAGTATTTATCACTCTTATAGCATTTGTTGCTTGTAAGCCCGATGATCCAACTCCTGATACCGGCGATATTCGCGATAAACTTGTTTCGTCATGGAAATGTCAGGAAAACTCGGCAACGTACGGTTCACAAAATTATTATGTTGAAATAACCAAAGATACAGTATCGGGATTAATCATCATCGATAATTTTTTTAATTTAGGCTTGGGAAAATCAATAAAAGCCAATGTTAGTGGGCAAACGATCACTATTAATAATCAAATGTTAGATGGCAATCTTTTCAATGGTTCGGGAACGGTATCGTCAAATTTTAACTCTATAAGTTGGTCCTATACGTTCGACGAAGGCAATGGACCAGAAAATGTTTCGGCTGTTTATACCAAAATGTAAAATGAAAAGCATTGTTTTTATCGGGTTGCTTGTCTTTTTATATGCTTGCCAAGAACTGGGCGGTTATAAAACACTTACATGTCCTCGCAAATCAATCATTGACACAGCTATTACCGGCGTTTGGAAATTCGTTGGGAGCAAAGAATATAATCAATTTGAGCTAAAGACCAACCCTCATTCTTTAATCATTTTACCTTTTAATCGAAACGAATATGTTTTAATGTTTATGCCTGACAAAGACAGTACTGAAAATCTTTTGTTGTTCAAAGCGATGGAAAGTCGGCTATCGGGTAGGCGTATTGCAAATGTTCAAGCCTTATTTGATAAACTATCTGAAGGATATATTTACTACCCTTTTAAATTAAGGGGCGACACACTTTGTTTTTGGGGCTTTTACAACACCAAAGTCTCGAACGAAATTGACAACAAAAAAATGATTAAAAAATTCATTATTCAGCATTTTAACGATACCAACTATTTTTCGTCTGTGCGTAAATATGTTCGAGTAAAAACAAATCTACCCTTATCAAAATAATATGTTTAAACAATTTATTCCATTTTTTTTCATTATTGTTGCACTTCAGGGATGCTATGTTAATAAAGCACTTATTTATCAAACAGCCGGAATTTACGATTATAAGATTTTTAAAAACAATGTGGTAGAAACGTTACAGCCAATTCCTATACCGAGATCTGTTTATTACAATCAAAAAGAATATCCTGCAACCCTTTTGCCTATGTTGCAAGAGTTAAAGACTACGGCCTTTATGGTTATTAAAGACGATTCCATTCGCTATGAAAAATATTGGAACGAAGGCAGTGATAGCACACTCTCCAATTCCTTTTCTATGGCAAAAAGCATCGTTAGTTTGTTGATAGGCTTTGCTATTCAAGATGGTTATATAAAGTCGATCGATCAGTATGTATGCGAATATTTGCCCGATTTTGAAGATGGATGCAAAAAGCATGTTCGTATTCGTGATTTACTAACAATGAGCAGTGGTTTAGCATGGAACGAAAGCTATTTAAACCCTTTTGGATCAACAGCCAAGGCTTATTATGGTCGAAATTTATACAAACAAATGACAAAACTAAAAGTAGTGCAAGCACCCGGATTTAATTTCCGATATTTAAGTGCTAACACCCAGCTTTTAGGGTTGATACTTACCAAAACTACTGGTAAAACCTTAAGTCAATATCTTTCTGAAAAACTATGGAAACCATTGGGAGCTGAACACAATGCTTTGTGGAGTTTAGACAGAAAAGGTGGTTACGAAAAAGCATATTGTTGTTTCAATGCAACTGCTCGCGATTATGCAAAAATTGGCATATTAGGCTTGCACGAAGGAAAGTGGAATGGAAGTCAATTATTATTTTCTGATTATTTAAAACAAAGTTTTTCGCCTGCCTCCAATCTTAGCGATTATGCAGGTAATTGTGTTGATTTTTATGGCTTTCAGTGGTGGATTTTGAATTACAAAAATATGAAAATCAATATGGCATGTGGTCTTTACGGACAATACATCATTATGGTTCCGCAAAAAAACATGGTCATTGTTCGTTTGGGACATAAAACCTCCAAAGAATACAGAGGTCATTTTAATGCCGATGTTTATTCGTATATAGAAGCTGCATTGAGCATAGTTGAGTAATGAAAGAAGCACTTTTTTGGCAAGTAGAAGGGCAAAAAGTTCGTTGTTTACTTTGTCCACATAATTGTTTGATTTCAGAAGGCAAAGTAGGCAAATGTAAAGTACGCTTTAACAAAGATGGAAAGCTCTTTTCTCAAGCTTATGGAAATTTATGTGCATTGGCTTTGGATCCTATAGAAAAAAAGCCTCTTTATCATTTTTTACCAGGGACAAAAACCTTATCAATTGCTCACGAAGGATGTAATTTACAATGTAAAAATTGTCAAAATTTTAATATTTCACAAAAGCTTTCAAGTAATATTGTTGCTGAGCTTTGGCCTGAACAATTAGTTAAACTGGCTTTAAATAAAAAAATTCCAAGTATTTCATTTACATATACAGAACCTACTGTGTTTTATGAATACGTATTAGAAACCGCTAAGATTTCGCATTTATATGGTATAAAAAATATTTTAGTTTCGAATGGATATATAATGCCTCAAGCACTGCAACAATTATCAGCCTTTTTAGATGCGGTTAACATTGATGTTAAAGCTTTTGAAAATGAGGTGTATAAGCAATTAACTGGTGCTCAACTTCAACCCGTTTTAGATACCATATTGTATTTAGTAGAGCAACATATTCACGTAGAGCTTACATACTTAATGGTACCCGGTTTTTCAGATAATATTGAACAAATTCATGCTTTTTTAGAGTGGTTGCTTCGACATTCTTTAAACCATATACCGATTCATTTTTCTCGATTCTTTCCGACATATGAGCTCGAAAAATTACAACCAACTCCACTTGAGCATATTCAAAATGCATATTTTGAGGCTCAAAAAATGGGAATGAAATATGTTTATCAAGGAAATGTGAGACTTATGGATAATGCAACTTATTGTCCTCGTTGTAAGAATATTTTAATTTCACGAAAAGATTTTTACGAAGTTAATTATAGAGGAATTAAGAACGGTAAGTGTAATTCATGTTCATACAATATATACGGTGTTTTCTAAAAAATAAAACAATTTAATGTAAATAGCTTTATTTAATGAAAGTATTACAAAAATACGATTAAGATAAAATAAGGAATTGCTTATTTTTTCTTAAATTGATCCATTGTGTTATCGTAATTGATAAAATATTCTCCTTTTTTCAATCCAGAAATATCAACTTTTGATCCCACACCTTTAAGTATTCTATTGCCGTAATAATCGTATATTTCATACATGGTTTCACCGCTAAAAGTAATTTCGGTATCAAATTTCTTACTCGTAATTGTTATGGGTGGTTGAAGCGATTTAAACAAAACATCTTGGCTATAACGAGGTTTTTTAGTATAGTCAATTTGTTTTACTCTAAACTTGTTATTGCCAGAGTGAGGCGAAACTTTTACAGAATAGGTGTTCGTTCCAGATGTCCCTTTCCCTTCTACTTCATCTACTTTTATCCATTTATTCCATCGGTATTGTTCAACAATAAAAGGGAGCTTGCCCGATTCTCCGGTCGTTGTCCATTTTAAAGTACCATCTCGTGTAACTTCGATACTTGTAGTGTTAAAAGTACTTTTAGGTTTTAAAACTTCTGGATTTAATACTTTTGGAACGCAATTGTCTTTATGTTTAATAACGATAGTAACTTTATCGCCAATATTAAATTGATAAACACTTAAATCAATTTCAAAAGCGCTTGAATTAATTTCATCGGTAGAAACTTTACCATTAACAGTAACCTCATATACACAAAATCCAACTCCCGATGAAGCAAATGGATTCATAACATATAAATTTTTACCTTGGAAAATACCGTCTATAATAATATCTCCTGCAAACAAACTTGATTGCAAAAGAGTAATAATCAGCATACTAAACAAAACTCGTTTCATTGGCAAAACGTATTTACTTTTAAACAACGAATATAGGTTAAAATATAATTCAATGCAAAAAAAAATGAAAAAAAAATCAATATTTTTTTATTCATTGGCTAAAAACCTTTTAATATTTGAACAAAAATAGTTATTTTTGTAAAAACAAACAACCTATGAATAAAATTTTTTTTCTTGCAATTATTTTGGTTGCACTGATGCTTAACGCATGCAATAATAATGAAAACGATAATGTTTGTAAAAACAGCGAAGCATTTGGTACTTTATCGATTGGTGAATCGGGATATATAGAGCTTTTATATCCATTGTCGATAAATAGTTCTATTTCGAATCAGATAGTTTCACTTATTCACGAAGGATTGGTTAAATTTGATGCTGCATCATTAACTATAAAACCTGGATTGGCTGATCGGTGGGAAATTGATAAAGACGAAACCACCTATCGTTTCTTTTTAAATACAAATGCCTATTTCCATCCCGATAAATGTTTTAAAAATGGAAAGTCGCGTAAAGTTACTGCTCAAGATGTTTTATTTTCTTTAACTCGTTTGTGTACTCAGTCGCCTGAAAATAAAGCTTATGCTTTATTAGTTGAGCAAGTAAAGGGAGCAAAAGAATTTTACGATAGTAAAAAAACTACTGGCAATATTGAAGGCTTTATAGTAGAAAACGATAGCACGTTTGTAATTAAATTAACAAAACCAAATCCAATGTTTTTGCATTTTTTAGCCAATCCAGCTGCTTCTATTATTGCTAAAGAAGCATACGAAATGTATAACACCAGTTTAACCAATGGTATTGGCCCTTTTATGCTTCATTCTTTTCCGGAAAATAATAAACCTTTAGTATTAATTCGCAATCCTCATTATTTTAAGCTTGATAGAAAAGGCAACTGTTTACCATATTTAGACACTGTAAAAATTTATTTTGTAGGTTCAATGAAAGCTCAACTCGAAATGCTTAAAAATGGACAGCTCGATGTTGTGTTAAATATAGATAATGAAACATTTACTTCTTTTCTTGAAGAAAATGTAAAACTTTTTGAAGGAGAGAAAGCTGTTTTTAAAGCGATTGCCGATCAAAATCAAAGCCGTCAACATATTGTAAATAGTAAAGTTGAAAATTTTATTTTAAACGAACAAGGTATTTTTGATTTATCAGAGGTAAAGCTCAAAAAAGATAGTCTGTAAAAATAATAATTGATAAATGTTAGGTTAATATGAATCGTTGGTGGACGATTATTATTCTTTTTGAGCTTTTTGTATCAAGTGTATATGCTCAATCGACCGAAAAACAAGAACTTGCTTTTGAATATTTTCGAAATAAAGAATACGAAAAAGCAGCCGATTTGTTTAATGAATTATATCAAAATCAAGGGAATACCTATTATTTAACTTACTATATTTCGTCTTTGCTTCAAATTAAACAATTTAACGAAGCCGAAAAAATGCTTAAAAAAGAAATTAAAAAGAAACCCGATGATTATAATTTGCGCATTATGTTGGGTCATGTATATAAGCAGTCGGGTAATTTTGATGCAATGAAAAAAATTTATGATGATGTTTTAAAGTCGCTTAATACAAATCAATCTCAAATATTTCAGGCAGCCAATGCTTTTATAATGTATCAGGAATATTCGCAGGCTGAAGCTGTTTATTTAAAAGGTCAAAAAATGCTGAAAGGGGCTTATAGTTTTCATTTAGAGCTTGCATCACTTTATCAAATTCAAAAAATGTACGAAAAAATGATGGATGAATACATTGCACTTCTATTGGAAAATCCACAAATGATTCAAACGGTTCAAAATCGTTTGCAACAATCGGTATATACAAGTGAAGACAAAGCACTTACAACAAAATTGCAAGAAAAATTAATTCTTCAGACCCAAAAAAATCCCGATGCAACCATAATGAGTGAGCTCTTAATTTGGTTATATATTCAGCAAATGCAATTTAGTAAAGCATTAACGTTTGCTATTGCACTCGATAAACGGAATAAAGAAGATGGTAGCAGAGTTTATACTTTAGCACAAACAGCTTTTGATAACAAAGATTATACAACAGCATTAAAGGCTTATCAGTATATTATTGAAAAAGGAACACGGGGGGCGTGGTATTTCGAAGCTAAAAACGAATATTTAGTTACCTTATATGAGCAAACTATAAATAGTGAATATGTTGATAAAAATAAAATTATTGAACTCGAAAATTTATTACAACAACATATTGAGCAAAATGGTATAAACAAAAATACTTTCTCGGCATTTATGGCTTTAATAAAAGTCAAAGCTTTTTATTTAAACAAAACCGATGAAAGTATCGACATGCTTAGAAAAGTTATAACCGGAACTTCTTTATTTTCCCTTCCACAATTAAATGAAGCAAAACTATTGCTGGGCGATTTAACTTTAATGAAAAATGATATATGGGAAGCAACTATTTTATATACTCAGGTAGAAAAAAATAATGGGAATGAACCTATTGCTGCCGAAGCAAAATTTAAAAAGGCCTTATTGGCTTACTATAGTGGCGATTTTTTATGGGCACAAGCACAAATGGATGTTTTAAAGGCATCAACTTCTAAATTAATTGCAAACGATGCATTAGCTTTATCGCAGTTCATAAGTGATAACATAGAGAATGATTCTACACAACGGACCCTTAAAACCTTTTCAAATAGCGATTTTTATTCGTTTAAACACCAAGATAGCTTAGCATTGTTATGTTTAGATTCAATTATGGAAAATAAAGATGCATACTCATTATATGATGATGCCTTACTTCGAAAGGGAGATCTTTTAATAAAATTAAATAAGATAGAACAGGCGATTGTTTTATATGATTCCATTTTAAATCGTTTTAATACTGAAGTAACTGCACCACAAGCTGCTTATAAGTTGTCCAATATTTATCAATATAGACTTCAAGATATTGAAAAGGCCAAATATTATTTGGAAATAATTTTTACAAAATACCCAGGTAGCTTTTTTGCTGATGAAGCACGAAAACGTTATCGAATCTTAAGGGGAGATTTAAACGAAAAAAATAATCAGGATATAAACGATTGGGTACCAACAGTAACACCATGACGAACAATCAAAAAGCAACTGCTTTAGCCTTAGGGGCTGTTTTAATGTGGAGCACTGTTGCGACGGCTTTTAAAATTGCATTAAGTGGAATGAACTATTATCAACTTTTGCTCATAGCAACTTGGGTGAGTACGTTAGTACTAGCCTTATTTCTTATTACAAAAAATGAATTAGTGACTTCGTTTAAGTTAAGTCGAAAACAATATTTATTATCTATGTTAATGGGTGCCTTAAATCCGTTTGCCTATTATTTAATATTATTAAAAGCTTATAGTTTATTGCCGGCTTATATGGCTCAGCCATTGAATTATACCTGGCCAGTAGTTTTAGTGTTTTTCTCCGCTTTTTTTCTGAAACAAAAACTAACATGGCTATCGGTTTTTGCTTTAATTGTTTCATTTTTTGGTGTTTGGCTCATCTCTAACGGAAATGATGCAATAGAAACATTGTCTACATTTTGGGGGGTATTATTGGCAACAAGTAGTAGTTTAGTTTGGTCGGCATATTGGGTTTTGAATTTAAAAGATCAGCGTTCGCCAACACAAAAGTTGTTTGTAAATTTTTTGTTTGGTTCAATATATATATATTTGTTTTGCTTATGGGCAGGTTTTCCTGCTTTTAAATTTACAACTTCATTTATAGCTGCTATTTATATTGGTATTTTTGAGATGGGAATAACTTTTATATTATGGATGATGGCTTTACAAATGGCAACCAGAACCGATAAAATTAGTATTTATATCTTTTTATCGCCCTTTATATCGTTAATTTTTATTACTACTATTTTAGGCGAAAAGATAACTATTTATGCATTCTTAGGTTTTATATTTATTGCCTTAGGAATTTTGATGTCTAAATGGAAAGAAATTACTACTTTTGAACGTGGCAAACAACGATAAAATAATATTAGGCATTGATCCTGGAACACTTATTATGGGCTATGGTTTAATATGCCTTCAAGCCACAAAAACAAGCTTAATAACTTTAGGTGTTATAGAGTTACGCAAATATCCCGACCATTTCGAACGGTTACAACATATTTTTAGCAGAGTAGATATGCTAATTCGTGAGTTTAAACCACAAGAGCTTGCGATAGAAGCACCATTCTATGGGAAAAATGTACAGTCGATGCTGAAACTAGGTAGGGCTCAAGGAATTGCTATGGCTGCAGCATTGTCGCATCAGATGAAAGTGTTTGAATATTCCCCACGAAAAATAAAACAGAGCTTAACGGGCAACGGAAATGCATCTAAAGAACAAGTAGCAGCCATGATTCAGAAAATATTGCACTTTGAAGATATGCCCAAATATTTAGATGCTACCGATGCGCTTGCTGTTGCTGTTTGTCATTCTTATCAGAATTTGTTGAGCGATAACGAAAAGAAACCACGATCGTGGAAAGATTTTATTCAAAAGAATAAAGATCGATTGGCATGAATTACCAGAAATTATATCCTATATTAAATTTTCCGAATGTTGAATTATTTGTCGAGCAGAGAGACGATAAGTGGTTTATTTATGATGTTATTCGCAAAAAATATATTGTTTTAACACCTGAAGAATGGGTTCGCCAACATTTAATACATTATTTAATAAACTATTTGAATTATCCCGCATCTTTGATACAAGTAGAGTACGGTTTTTTTATTAAGAATAAAGCTTATAGGGTCGATTTAGCAACCTTTTCGAGGCAAGCAAAGCCTTTGTTATTATGTGAGTGTAAGGCGCCAACTATTAAACTTACTAATAAAACAATAAGTCAGGCCGCAATGTACAACTATCGAGAACAAGCACCTTATATATTTATTACAAACGGTATAAGTCATTATTGTTTTTTTTATAATGGTACCGAATGGATAAAACAAAATAAAATACCCGATTTTAAAGACTTTATGTAATATTATAAATAATAATCAACGATGTTTATCGTTTTCATCAAAAAACATACTTAAATAATTTCGGTAACGCGTTTCATGAATCATGCCATTTATTACACCATCTTTTACAGCACAATAAGGCTCGTTGGTATGTGTGCAATTGTAATATTTGCATTGCGAAGTTAGTTTAAAAATTTCGGGGAAGTAATGAAACAATTCTTCTTTTTTAATGTCAATAAAGCTAAAACCTTTAATGCCAGGTGTGTCAATAACATATCCGCCTATGGTAAGAGGAAACATTTGCGAGAATGTTGTGGTGTGTTTCCCTTTAAAGTGAACAAGCGAAATATCTTGAACTTTCAAATTTAATGATGGTTCAATTCTATTGATTATAGAAGACTTGCCTACACCTGAATTACCTGCTATGAGGTTTAATTTATTTTGCATGTGTATTTTTAGCTTTTCTATTCCTTCGCCGCTTATAGTTGATATTTTAAAAATGGGGTAACCCGCTTTTTGATATATGTGTTCAAATTCTGTTACTTGTTCGCTTAGCTCTGCATATAAATCGCACTTGTTTAAAATAATAGCAGCCGGAACTCGATAAGCCTCGGCACTAACTAAAAAACGATCGATAAATTCCAGATTGGTTTCTGGGAATAACAAAGTTACAACCAAGTATGCACAATCGATATTGGCAGCTAATACATGTTTTTGCTTAGACAAATTGACCGACTTTCGAACGATATAATTTTTCCGCTCGTAAATGTCAACTATAATGCCACTACCATCAGATATGAGATTGATTTCTACCCAATCGCCAACAACTACAGGATTTGTGCTTTTAGATTCTTGTAAACGTAATTTGCCTTTCAGAACACAATCGATTTGTCTGTTCTCATTAACAATAACCGTGTATTGATTGCCAACAACTTTTACTACTAAACCTTTCATATGCAAACGTAAAAAAATATATTTTAAATGCCAAATCAATGCTTTCCAAAATAATTTAAAAAATAATAACTGTTGATAATCAATAATATGAGCCCTTTGCAAAACTAAAAAACGTACTCGTTTATTGTGATAAAAATTTCAAACTTATTTTAATTATTTGTATTGCTTTTTATCTATTACATTAGAACAATCTAAATGATAAAAAAAAAGCAATGTGTAACTCTCACGTCATGGCAAGCGAACGCATCCCCTTACCGTCATTAC
>JABUFC010000024.1 GCA_013314715.1 Bacteroidales bacterium
ATTTTTAACCTTTTTTACGTTTAAAAAAATTAAAGGTTTTTACTTTTAACCTTTACGAATGGTTTTGTATCCTAATTGATTGAGAATATGTTCTATTTTATCTCTAAAATCGCCTTGAATAATAATTTCACCATCTTTAGAAGAACCACCGGTTCCGCATTTTGTTTTAAGTAATTTTTCAAGATTGATTAAATCGTCTTGTTTACCGATAAAATTGGAAATAATAGTAACAATTTTTCCATTTCTATTTTTTTTATCAAGACTTAAATATAATTTTTGCTTTTCTGGTGGGAGTGTATCGGGTTCGGTGTTTTCATTTTCAAATTGATATTTAAATTCAGGATTTGTAGAAAAAACAATATTAATTCTATTTTTTTTATTGTTCATTATTTATGCTTTTGAAATGTGTTGATATTTCTTTTAAGTTTTCTTTTATAGTAAGCAATTCGTCTTTTATTTGTATGAGTTTAGATAAGATATGAGTTGTTTTATCAATTTCTGTATCACTTTTACTATTAATATAAAGTTTAGCACCATCGATGGTAAGTCCTTTTTCTTTAAGTAAATGATAGATGAGTTTTATGTTATCAATATCTTTAGGTGTGTAGTATCGATTTCCTTTTGCGTTTTTAAAGGGTTTAATAATTTTAAATTCTTTCTCCCAGTATCGAAGTACGGATGCAGCTATACCAAACATATTTGCAACTTCTCCAATGGAGTAGTGTATTTTTTCGATATTTGGTTTTTTATATGGCATAATTAATCTAATGCAATTCCACCTTCTTGTGCAGACATTTCTATCATTTTATCGTATTCTTCTGGTGAAAGGTCGAGATAAAAGAAATTTATTGGGTTAATGGGTTTATTATTTTTTCTAACTTCATAATGAAGATGAGGTCCTACTGATTTACCTGTACTTCCTACTTTTCCAATTATTTCGCCTCTAGATACCTTTTGTCCTTTTTTAACAAGTATTTTGCTTAAATGAGCATATCGGGTTTTATATCCAAATCCGTGATCAATAATTACTTCGTTTCCATAACCGCCCTTTGAATAATTGGCTTCAATCACAGTGCCATCACCGGTGGCTCTAACATTTGTACCTGTTGCACAATTGAAGTCTATACCTTCGTGCATTTTTTTTATGTTGCGGTAAACAGGATCGTATCGAATTCCAAAATGAGAAGTGATTTTAAATTTGTCTCTTATTAGAATTGGTAAAATTGCTGGCATCGATTTTAACCACTTTTCTTTGTTTTTGGCAAGATAGACTATTTCATCAAAAGATTTTGATTGAATATATATTTGTTTCATTATTTGATCAATATGTTTTGAGGTGTGGATAATTAAATCGGAATGTTCTAAATTTTCGAGTTCTTCGTATTTTTTAGCTCCACCTATGCCTCCTTTACGAACACTTTCTGGTATGGGTTCTACTTCAAAAAGGCTTCGGTAAATATTGTCATCACGATATTGCAATTCGGCTAATATTTTTTCAATATCTTTTAATTTCTTTTCAAGTTCTTGGTATTGAAAAACCAACATCTTGTTTTCACGTTTTAAAATTTTTTCTTTTGGAGAATCGAAAAATATACTGTATAAAAATGCTCCAACTATTGCAAAAAATAAAAATGAAGTAATGGAATATATAACTCTTAAAATTTTGCTTTTAAGGCTACGCTCAACTAAGTGATAGGTTAGTGTTTCGGGATTGAATTTATATTTGATTTTTGACATATTTAAAAAGATGTTTATTCACTAAGCTTTGCAAAGATAATAAATAATTACAAATATTTTCCTAAATATTTAGATTGGTAAAGCTTAAAGAATAAGAATAGAGCCCAACATGTACCTAAACTATCAGCATAAAAATCAGCCATTTCTGCTGAACGTTTAATGAAAAAATATTTTTGAAAGACTTCAAGGACAAAACCAAATAAAATTATTGTAAAAAAGAGTAAAAAACGAAATTTTAGTTTTACATAAATATATTTTCGATTTAGCATATATGAATACCATAAAACATACAATACAAAGTACCATATAAAATGTACAACTTTGTCTATATATGGAATGTGTAAAAATTGAAACTGATTTATTGAATTTCCTGAAATAGCTGAACCTATTAAGATAAATAATGTCCAAACAATTGCTAATCCTAATTTCATCAATTGTTAACTTTTATGCTTAGAATTGATTTTGAGGTTTTAATTTTAATGATGTACAAATTGTTGTCTAACTTATGTTGGATTGGTATAACATTGTTGCCTTCATTTAATACAATGTTAAAATCAACTAATTTGATTCCTAATACATTGTAAATGGTAATATTGGCAAGATCGGAACTGCCATCGTTTTTAATGTATAAATTTTGTTTATGATAATAGGCCGATAAATTAGTATTTAATGCATTTTCTGGAATATTTATGTAAAGAGGATGAACATATTTTGAAATACTATCGGTATCGCAATTATTCCAAACAGTGAGCGTTGTTAAAACGCTATCTGAGCTATTATATTGATGAATAGGGGATATTTCTTTTGAAAAGCTACCATCGCCAAAGTTCCATAAGCAAGAGTCCATCCGTTGACTTTGGTTTTGGAAGTAAACAAAATAACCCGCTTTAGTTGGTGCAATTTCAATAAAATCAGCTTTAGGGGCATCGCATATTTCAATTTTATCGAATGCAAATCCGGTGTTTTGAACAGTTCCTTTGAAATAAAATCTTAACTTGATATTGCTAGAAACATAATCTTTTAACGAATGTTTAACTTGTTTCCATCCGTTTGAGTTTTCGGTCCACGAATAACCGGAATTGTACCAATTAGGATCAGAGGCTGAACCTAAAGTATTCCAAATAATGGAAGTGCCATTTTTTACTTGAACCTGGCAATATGTGGGATAAGTTTCTTGATACCAAATGGCGCTTTTAAAAACGGGATTGTTAAGTGTCGAAAGATCAAAACATGGACTGTAAACATAACTTTCTTCTGCAAGATTATGATAGCCCGAAAGGTTGGTAGCCCATACGTTAGTGCCTGAAAATGCCTGAGATAATGCGGTGTCGTTGGGTTGTCCCCATTGCCATGAGTTGTTCATGCCAGTGGCATACCAAAAACCATTATTGTTTTCGAAGTCTTCGATGTATGGATAAAGCGTAATACTTGGAAAGTTCATGATGTTGTGTAAAATAGTATCATTTAATCGATTTTGATCGTTGGTAAGATTGCAGTATATTTTTAATTGATATAACCCGGCATTAGCAAAATTAAAAGTTGTATGGGTTGTATAGAAAATACTTTCATTAAACGATAATGTATCGATAATTTCTTCTTGAACATAATGATTGCCATTATCAATTGAAAAATATACAGGGAAATGGTGTACATCATTGAGTCCGTTATTGGTAATTTTTACTGTTATTTTTTCATTGCCGGACAAGCCACACGAATCGTATGGGTATGTAACCATATTAATAGAAACATCATTTTGTGGAGATTCGCTAATTTTGAAGTTGTCAATAGCGATGCCTTCATTTGTGCCATTAACGCCACCTCTGAATGATATACGTAAAAGAACATTCGATTTTCCTCCTAATCCATCGAGGGTGTGTTGAGCATGTACCCAACCGCCGGTACTTCCGTTCCATCCCATATCTGAATATCCCGTTGGTGTGTTATACCAGTTAAAGCCTTCGCCTGTATTGCCAACTCTGTGCCAAGAATAAGCCGAATCAATGCTATATTCGAGTTGTGCAATATCGGCAACTTCTGTTTCATACCATAAATCGAATTCGACGATGGGCAATGTTACAGACGAAAAGTCAAAACAGGGGGATAAAATGTATGAATCTTCGGGCGAAAGATAATCACCACTTAGATTGGTTGCCCAGCATTTTGAGCCGCTCGAGGCATGATTGATAATTGGAGCATTGGGTTGACCCCATTCCCAAGAAGTTGTTGGTTGAAGGTCAGAAATCCATTGGGTATGAAATCCTCCATTATCATTTTCAAAATCAGTAAAGAACGGAAATGACGAAATAGCATCGCTATGAAAAATCCACTTGGTAATGGTGTCGTTAATGGAATTTTCGTCATTGTTCAGATGCACAAACATTTTAATTTTATAAGCATGATTTACGTTAGATAAATCAGCAGGTGTATAAAATGAATAATACAATTCCTGGTTAGGGCTTAAATGATGCACACTTGTTTCAATCACAGGAGCATTATTATCAATTTGATAGCCGCATATAACTGTGTCGATGGCTTGTGTTCCATAGTTTTTGTAAACTAGGAGCATGGGTGTTTGAGCATTTAAGTGACATCCAGAACGGGGTTTAAACATCCAAATAGCGCCCACGTCGTTGGTATGACTTTCGTCCATGTTAATAGAAAATCCTGTAGAAGGGAATAAATTAGCAGCATTATAAGTGTCTATAATAATATAATAGGTATGATTTGCTGTTAAGGCTATGTTTGAAAGCTGAGGATTTCCATTTGATGCTTCATTTTTGGCTACACAATTCGTAGTAGATTGATCGGGGCAGCCGTCTAAAATAAATAATCCTACTAAAACATTGGTATTGGTGAGCTTTATTGTTACATTTATGTTGGAGCTTGGGGTATAGGCAAATACAAAGTCGTTTCCGCTCATATACAAGCTATTGCAAGCCATAGTATCGTTATAGTCATTGCCAAAACCTTGTGTAGTTTGGCCTGATAAATTAAAAGGTAGGGCATCAATAATATATGGGTTATTACAATCTTTACCAACTTGTGCATACATTAACACAGTTGACATAAATAAAATTAAAAATCCAATAGTTTTCATAGCTATTTGATTTTAAGGAATTATTATTTTCAAATTGCTTGATTTTTCATTAATGGTAAGTGAAATAAAATAGATTCCTGATGGTAGATTATTGAGTTCGTGAATTGTTAATGTATTTTCGCCGTTATTTAACACAATGTTTTTGTTAATGATACATTGACCAACAATGTTGTTAACTTTCAGATTTAAATTTTCTTCTTTATTAGTTTTAAGCCACAGTTTTGAGTTTTCGTTAATGGGGTTAGGAAAAATTGTTGGCAGGTATTCTGCATCAAAACTATTAAAATTAATATCGCTTGCTTGGTCTAATTGAATATCGTCGATGTAAATGGGGTTACCATTATGGCTGGTAGCTACAAATTTTAATCGGATATATGGTTTATTTAAAAATGTACCAATGCTTATAAATTCTTCTTTCCATTGTTCGGGTTGTGGTACAAAATTATTGATAAAAACTCCATTGGTAGATTGTAACAAAGAGCCGCTTTTACTTAATCGTGGATACCATGTTTGACCACAATTGAACGAAGCGTAAACATCTAAACGATCGGTAGAATTTTCGTCTATTTGTGCATAAGCTACCTTAAATTTAATGATATTAGATGTATTTTGTCCCGCAATAGCTATATTGGATGTAGCAATTTCTGTTATTTCATTATCTTGATTAAGATTGTTGGGTGCAACCAAACAGGCAGTTCCTGTATAGCTTGCATTCGTAGTTCTATTCCAGTGGTTTGTCGCATTACCACTGATAAACCATGAATAATTTAAATCATTAAAATAGGGGAAATTATTATCTTCAAAACTTTCTGTCCATGGTGGCGATAATAAATAATTAGGATCTTGAATTTGAATGATATTATTTTTTGTAATGGTACTATTGCCAGCAGGATTTGAAACCGTTAATGAAGCGGAGAAAATACCTGCATTGGGGTAAGATACAATGGGATTTTGTTCGTTAGATGTAGCAGGAGTTCCACCCTGAAATGTCCATTCAATAGAAGAAATAGAATCGGTGTGCCATGTTAAATTTGTATATTGGATTGTGTTATTCACACATCCAAATTTTTTATTGTAAGTAAAATCGGCAATCGGTTCACAAATAGCTGGAGAAGTATTATTAGCAACCCCCGTAGCTATTAAATTTTGCTGTGTCCATAGATTATTTCTTCCGCTTATAGAGCTATGAAGTGCGGCTCTCATACGTAGCTTTTGTCCTTCTGTGAACATTCTATCGCAATAAGCGTATTCCATATAATTTTGGACATTGTCGAGTGATCCACAGGTTACTGCATATAGGTCACACGAAGTATGCCCAATGGTATTTGGTGTATCGGTTACTTCATCGTCGTCGTTGCAATTTTCAGCTAAACCTGGTGTGTTAGAGTTTCCCCAAGGATGCATTAAATTTAAATAATGTCCAATTTCGTGTGTAAGCGCTCTTGCTCTTGAATATTGGCCTGTACCAATACTACCAACATAATTTGCTAAAATTAAAACTCCATCTAAAGGTACTCCCCAAGAACCATTGACGCTTGATGGATAGTAAGAATAACCTGCAGCTCCGTTAGCAATAGAAGCTACGGTCCAAATATTTAAATATTTTGTTCTATCCCATGATGGAGCAATCATTTTAGTGTTTTCGTCAGCATTATAAGTAAGTGTAGAAACAACTCGATCGATTCCATCTGTACAATTTCCGTTGGGATCTATTTTTGCTAACCGAAATTCAATTTTACAATCTGCTGCTATTGCTTTAAATTCAGGTATAATATCGCTGGTGTCGGCATTTAATTTTCTAAAATCTTCATTTATTACTCGAATTGCGTCTAAAACTTGTTCTTTTGAAATATTTTCGGCTCCATAATTGTGTACGATATGAAAAACAACAGGAATTATGATAATAGTATCTTCTTTTGTGCTTTTAGAAATGTACTTTTGAGTAAATTGTTCAAGCTCTTTTTTTGATTGTAAGGCAAGTGGATTATTTTCTTCTGCCCATTTATTTATTTCTGGGGTTTTACAAGGTAAATGTTGTGCATATGCATGAATGGTAAATAAAAATACTATAGATAAAATTAAATGTTTCATTTGAATTATATTAAGTTAACAAAAAAAGGCTGGCAAATGCCAGCCCATAAATTATTGATGTATTAATTTATAAACAGATTCTTTGTTGTTTATATTTATTCTTACAAAATATAAGCCTTCGGTTAATGTTTGGGATTGAATAATTGTGCTGAGTGAAATTTCTTTATCGCCTTGATTCATTGTGGTTTCATAATTTCCTATGGTTTTACCAATAATATTTTCAAGGCTAATTTTAACATTATTATTTTGTTCGTTTAAAGAGAATTTAATGGTAGCATCGTTTATGAAAGGATTGGGGAATATTTCAACTTTATTTTCGATTAAATTATTTTCAATTCCGGTGAGTGTTGTATTATAGGTTAATTTAAAACCACCAGCAGTAGTGGTAGAATTGGAGGTAAATTTAACAATAACCTTGCTAGCTCCCTGAATATCGAGTGTAGAAGGAGGTACATTGGCTGACGTATAGGTTCCAATTAAATTAGATGTAACGGTAGAATTTTTGTATATTTTAAGGTTATCGGTTTGGTCAGTTGAAGGGAAGTCAAATTCTTGGAAGTTAAGCGTAAAAGCAGTTGCATTGGCAGGTTGTAAATACCAAGTACAAATTTTAGAATTATCGTAATCGCAGGTTTTACTTCCATCCTCAACTGTACCTGTAACATCTGTTAAATATTTTGTTCCTTGACAGGTGGTTGTAGTATAGCTAGCATACCATCCTAAATTATTATCTGAACCATCAGTGACAAAGCGAATAAGCATAGCACTTCCAGAGCTGTTTAAAATAGTTGTACCTGGTAAGTTAGAATTTGTATAATCGGCTAATAAAGAGTCGGCAGTAGAAGTACCGTCATATACATAAACATGATCGCCATTGCCAAGTTCAAAACGGTCGAAGGATAGGCTAACAGAATTAGCACATTCGGGTTGTATTAAATATTTGCAATCTTGGTTGTTTAAATAGTTTTGGTTACCACTGCCATCATTGAATGCACCGGCTCTTCCAATAATATTTTTAGTTCCACTACAAAATTCGGGATAGTTATTGGCTGGATAAACATTTATAACAGCACCTTGATTTTGAGTTAAATCATAGCCTCCAGCAACTAAGCTAGATAAGTCGTAATATCCGTTAGCGCTTCCACTCCATCCCCAATTCATATGAAATTGGTCGCCATTATAGCCGTCGCAATTCCATGCATGTCCTGAAGTACCATCTGAGCCTTGGTAAGCCATAGGCCATTTGTTGTCGATCTGTTGTTTTAATAAATTTTTCCAATTGGCATCTGAGTAGCTACTTTTTTGAACATATTGGATATTGGTAGAATAAAAGTAATACGTTTTTAATGCAGTAGCAATTTTAGATGTTTGACTTCCGGAACCATCAGGACCATAATTCATATCAACAGCAACACTACAATGATATAATAGTTTTGCTACTTCATTGTAATTTGTGGTATTCACAATATTAGGCATGCTATACCAATTATAAGTTTGAGTGCCATAGTTTATGGTAAGATTACCATATCCACCATTCCAAATAGAATAATTGGTATGCGAACCAGTTCCTTGGTTGGGATAATTGTAATATTTCATGAGTTGAGCCATAGAAACAGCAACACATCCAGCATAAACATGTCCTCCAGGACCATTGGCATCGACAGGGCAATAAGCATTCCATGGCCAATCTTGATTCCATGTGTGCAGTAATAAAGGCTGTATTGCTTTTTCTTTGGTTAATAATGGTTTTTCTACTAATAAATTATTCCATTCGTTTTGAATTTCGGAATTGGCTTTAATATTATTACTTTTAGCATATACGATTTGTTCTTTATAACCATTCATCCATTCTGAAAATTGGGGAGGTTGGTTAAATAATGGATAAGGACCTTCGAAGCTATATCCAATAATAGGTTTAGCAATATCATCGGCTGAAATAATTACAAAACCTTCGTTTTGGTTTACATTAAAAACATAATATACAGGTTCATTATTGAAATATTCAGTATATACCCACGATAATTGGATATCATCAAAAGATTTATTAAAAAGGTTGTTTGCTTTAATGTAATATACATTTTTGGCAACTTTTTGGGCAGTTTCAACATCAACTTTTTTGGCAAAAACACCAAAAAATACTATAATTAAAACCAACGATAATAAAAAATGTTTCATAAATTATAAAGTTTAAGGTTATTCGTTCGATACAAATATATGTTTTTTATATGACAAAAAAAAGTTGATAAAAGTTGCATGCTATGATGGGAAATCAATATTGTAATGTAGGCCAATGCTTTCTTTTCTATCCATGGCGGCTCTTATAATAAGATAAGCAACATTAATAGAATTACGTAATTCGCATAACTGAGGTGAAATTTTTGTAGTTTTATAGAGTATTTCTGTTTCGTTATGTAGCATTTTTAATCTTTCGAAAGCGCGTTTTAGTCGTTCATTAGAGCGAACAATTCCGACATAATTAGTCATTAATTGTTGCAATTCTTTTAGTGTATGTGTTATTAATATCATTTCTTTTGGGTGGGTGGTGCCTTTATCGTTCCATTGGGGTACATTTGTTTGATAGTTAATATAATCGATATGGTTTAATGAATCTTCGTAAGCTTTGTGAGCAAATACAATAGCTTCAATGAGTGAGTTAGAAGCGAGCCTGTTGGCACCATGAAGTCCGGTAGAAGCGCATTCGCCGGCAGCATAAAGATGTTGTATGCTCGTTTGTGCATTCATATTAACTTTTATTCCTCCGCATAAATAGTGTGCAGCAGGTGTTACAGGTATGGGTTCGCGTGTTATGTCGATATTGCGTTTTAAACATTTTGCGTAAATTGTTGGAAAATGTTCAATAAGTTCGTTTTTATTTAAATGTGAGGCATCTAAAAAAACGTATTCATCGCCGGTTTTTTTTAAAATATAATCGATGGCTCTTGCCACAATATCGCGGGGAGCAAGTTCTTCGCGACTATCGAAATCTTTCATAAAATAATACCCATCGATGGTTTTGAGTTTAGCTCCAAATCCTCTTAATGCTTCAGTTATTAGAAATGCTGGTCGTTCGGATGGTAAATAAAAAGCGGTAGGGTGAAATTGTATAAATTCCATATTTTCGCAATAGCCTTTGGCTCTATAAAGCATGGCAATGCCATCGCCAGTAGCAATGCTTGGGTTTGTAGTTGTTGAATAAATATTGCCAATTCCACCTGTTGCTATGAGTGTTATTTTGGATAGAATGGTAAAAATTTTGTTTTGTTTTAAATCGTGAACGTAAACGCCATAACATTCAATATTGGGCATACCACGTTTAACTTCTATTCCTAAATGATGTTGTGTTATTAAATCGATGGCAAAATGATTTTCGAGTACAGTAATATTTTTGTTTTCGCGAACTCTTGCTGACAATACACGTTGAATTTCGTCGCCGGTTTTATCTTTGTAATGTAGTATTCTGTATTCACTATGTCCTCCTTCGCGAACAAGATGAAAACGCCCTTGGGTATCTTTATCGAATTGTATGCCCCATTGAATAAGGTCCTCTATTCGTTTGGGTGCTTCGCTAACAACCATTCTTACAACAGTTTCGTTGCATAAACCGGCGCCTGCAACAAGGGTGTCTTTTACGTGTTTTTCAAAGTTATCGGGATTATAGGTAACTGCTGCTATACCACCCTGAGCGTAACGGGTATTGGTATCTTCGAGTGTTTTTTTTGTAACAATGCAAACACTTCCTTTTTGAGCTGCTTTTAGTGCAAAAGCTAATCCTGCTATTCCTGAGCCTAAAACTAAATAGTCGAATTTCATGTGTTTATTTTTATTTTTTGAGCTAAGGTTAGATGGAACTCACATAATAATCATTAAATTGTATGTTTAATATTTAATGATGTTCGTTTCATTTTATAGGTTTAAATCTTGTTTTATTAGAGCAATTTTTTGGTCGAGTAATTGGTTGGCAATTTCGTAGTTAGTATTTATGGTAGCTTTAGTACCAATATAAAATTTAATTTTAGGTTCTGTGCCACTGGGACGAATGGAGATTATTGTTTCGTCTTCTGTAATAAATTGTAAAACGTCTGATTTAGGTAATGAAATAGGGGTTACTTTATTTGTAAAAACTTCTATTTCTTTTTGTTCTAAATAATCTTTTATTTTAATAATGTTGGAATTGGCTAATTTTTTTGGGGGGTGATTGCGAAAGTTATTCATCATGTTTTTTATTTCTTCTTGTCCGTTTAATCCTTTTTTTGTTATAGAAATCAATGCTTCTTTGTATAAGCCAAATTCTTTATAAATATCCATGAGGATATCCCATAAGGTTTTATTTTGTTCTTTTGCCCATGCTGCGACTTCTGCAATAAGCATGCATGCCGAAACTGCATCTTTATCGCGAACGTAGTCGCCAATTAAAAAACCATAACTTTCTTCGCCTCCACAGATGTATGTTTTTTTACCCTCGTTTAAGCGAATAATTTCTGCAATGTATTTAAAACCAGTTAAAACGTCGAATACTTCGACCTGATATTTTTGAGCGATTTTAACCAGCAATTCAGTTGTAACAATGGTTTTTACAATGTATTCATTACCTTTTAATTTCCCTAATTTTTCCCACTGCTCTAAAATATAATAAGTAAGTAAAGAAGCTGTTTGATTTCCGTTTAGTAAGATAAATTCGTTTTTCGAATTTTTAACCGCTATGCCTACTCTATCGGCGTCTGGGTCGGTAGCAAAAACAAGATCGGCATTTATCTTTTGTGCTTTTGATATTGCCATTTCAAGTGCTGATTTTTCTTCGGGGTTAGGACTTTTTACGGTTGGAAAGTTACCATCTATGATTGCTTGCTCTTTTACAATTTGAATATTGGTAAAGCCCATTCTTTTTAATGCTTCAGGAACAAGTTTGATTCCGGTACCATGCAAGGGGGTATATACAAAAGACAAATTATTGTGTTTTTTGATGATTTCTGGTTGTAAGCATAATTGCGTAACTTCATTAAAATAAAGTTCATCGAACGATGAATTTAAAATATGAATATTATCTTGATGTAGATTTATTTTAACTTCTTCAAATGATTGAATAGCTTTAACTTCGTTGATTATATTTTTGTCGTGGGGGGCAATAAATTGTCCTCCATCATTTCCGTATGCTTTGTATCCGTTATATTCTTTGGGGTTGTGCGAAGCTGTAATCATGATACCTGAAACGCAATTCAATTTTCGAACTGCATACGATAATTCTGGTGTTGGACGGATATCATCGAAAATAAAAACTTCAAAACCATTCGATGCACATACATTGGCAGTAGTGTGTGCAAATAACTTGCTGTTGTTTCGGCTATCGTAAGAAATGGCAATTTTTTTAGGTTCGTTAGGAAAGGCTTTTAAAAGGTAGTTACACAACCCTTGTGTAGCCATTTGAACAATGTATATATTCATGCGGTTTGTACCAATGCCCATAATACCTCTAAGACCACCTGTTCCAAATTCAAGATTTTCGTAAAACGCTTCAATGAGTTCGTCTGGATTATTGAGCATTTGTTTAATGGCTTCTTTTGATTCGGCATCCATTAAATTACTTTGAAGCCATTTTTCGGCTTTAGATAATGCAATTTGGTATCTTTCGGTATTCATGGTTATTTATTTTAAAAACGTTAAACATTTATTTAAGCTATCGCGCCAATATGGTATATCTTGGTTAAAGGTAGTTCTAAATTTTTCTGTATTTAATACACTGTATGCAGGGCGTTGGGCTGGAGTTGGATATGCTTCGGTTAAAATAGGATTTACTTTACAGGGTAGGTTGAAATAGCTTACTATGTTGTATGCTAAATCGTACCATGAACAAATGCCTTTATTTGCAAAATGATAAATACCTCTTTTAAAGGTGTGGTGATTGTTAAAGTGTTGCTCAATAATATTTAAAATAGCACGAGCAAGGTCTTCTGCATAGGTAGGACATCCTATTTGATCGTAAACAACATTTAACTCATTACGTTCTTTAGCATATTTTAAAATATTTTTTACAAAGTTATTTCCAAATGTAGAATAAAGCCACGAAGTACGTATAATCATTGTTTCGGGATGTCGCAACGCTTCTGTTTCGCCTAAAAGTTTAGTTTTTCCATAAACTCCAATAGGATTAGTTGGGTTATCTTCTGTATAGGGTTTATTAGTTTTGCCATCAAAAACATAATCGGTAGATATATGTATAAGATGACATTTATAGCTTGATGCTAAAAATGATAAGTTTGCAACGCCTTCTACATTAATAAGTCGGGCTATTTTTTCGTCGTTTTCAGCTTTATCTACTGCGGTGTATGCTGCAGTATTGATAATATAACTGACTTTATTGTTGTTGAAAAAAAGTTTTAATTTTGATATGTTTGTAATATCGAGTTCGTCAATATCGGTAAAAGTAAATTTTAGTTTTGGATAATCGGTTGCTAATTTTTTTATTTCACTACCAAGTTGACCATTCGAACCAGTTACCAAGATATTGTTCATATTGTTTATTTTTTAAAAATAATGAGCATTTGAAAATAATGGAAGTAATTTATCTTTTTCAGAGACAATAACTTTTGGGGTTTCAATTTTCCAATCAATGTTAAGTTGTGGGTCTGAGAAAATAATCCCTCGTTCGGCTTCTTTATTATAAAAATTATCGCATTTGTATGAAAAGATAGCTATATCAGACAGTACACTAAATCCGTGAGCAAAACCTCTGGGAATGTAAAACATTTTTTTAGTTTCTTCGTCGAGTTCTATGCCGTACCATTTTCCAAAAGTTGGGCTATTTTTTCTTAAATCTACGGCTATATCCAATACTTTACCTTTGATAACCCTTACCAATTTTGCTTGAGCATATGGTTCTATTTGATAGTGGAGTCCTCTTATAACCCCAAATACCGATTGTGATTCGTTATCTTGTACAAAATGATTTGTGATTCCAAGTGAATGAAATCGTTTTTCGTTATATGATTCAATAAAATAGCCACGATGATCGTTGAAAATATCGGGTTCAATTATTAACAAATCTTTTATTGGTGTTTCAATGATTTTCATTGCAAAATATATTTGTCATTAGCAATATCTAACAAATATTCTCCATAAGGGTTGTTTCGAAACATTGATGCTAAACTAATAAGTTGTTGCTTATCAATAAACCCTTCTCTGTATGCAATTTCTTCGATACAGGCAACTTTAAGTCCTTGTCGTTGTTCAATAGTAGCAATAAAATTGGATGCTAATAGGAGCGACTCATGCGTGCCTGTATCGAGCCAAGCCATACCTCTACTTAATAGTTTTACGTTTAATTTATTTTCGTTTAAATATAATCGATTAAGATCGGTAATTTCAAGTTCGCCACGTGCTGAAGGTTTTAATGTTTTTGCTTTTTCAACAACCGTATTATCGTAAAAATATAGCCCTGTAATAGCAAAGTTCGATTTAGGATTTTTGGGTTTTTCTTCGATACTAATGACTTTACCTTCTTTATCAAATTCTGCAACTCCATATCGTTCGGGGTCTTTAACATAATAACCAAAAACGGTAGCTCCTTGTTTTAGCGAAGCAGCTTCTTTTAACATTTTTCTTAGTCCATATCCGTAAAAAATATTATCGCCTAAAATCATACAAACTTCGCTATTGCCAATAAATTCTTCGCCAATAATAAAAGCTTGTGCTAAGCCGTCGGGTGAGGGTTGAATTGCATAACTAATTTTTAATCCCAAGTGCGAACCGTCGTGAAATAGGTTTTCATATAACGAAATATCTTTAGGAGTAGAAATAATAAGAATTTCTTTTATGCCTGCCATCATGAGTACTGACAAGGGATAATAAATCATAGGTTTGTCATAAATAGGCACTATTTGTTTTGAAATACTGATGGTAATAGGATAAAGTCTTGTTCCCGAACCACCTGCGAGTATTATTCCTTTCATAAATTAAGTTCTTTTTTAAAATAGTTTATAGTTAGTTTTAATCCTTCTTCGAGTGGAACTATAGGTTCCCAATTATTTAGTAGTTGTTTGGCTAATGAAATACTGGGTTGTCGTTGAGTAGGGTCGTCTTCTGGGAGAGGTTTAAAAACGATTTTTGATTTTGAATGTGTAAGCTGAATTACTTTTTCGGCTAATTCGAGTATGGTAAATTCGCCTGGATTTCCAATATTAACAGGTCCTGTAATTGAATCGGGCGTTGCCATCATTCGCATCATGCCTTCGATAAGGTCTGAAACATATTGAAAGCTTCGTGTTTGACTTCCATCGCCATATACAGTAATATCTTCGTTTTTTAAAGCTTGTACAATAAAATTTGATACTACTCTTCCGTCGTTGGGGTGCATTCGTGGTCCATAGGTATTAAAAATTCGAATGATTTTAATACGCACGTTATTTTGTTTATGATAATTCATAAAGAGCGATTCGGCACATCGTTTTCCTTCATCGTAACACGAACGAACGCCAATGGGGTTAACATGTCCCCAATAATTTTCTGTTTGAGGGTGGATTTCGGGGTCGCCATAAACTTCGCTTGTAGAGGCCTGTAAAATTTTAGCTCGAATTCGTTTAGCCATACCAAGCATATTAATAGCCCCCATTACGCTTGTTTTTATGGTTTTTATGGCGTTGTATTGATAATGAATAGGTGATGCGGGACAAGCCAGATTGTATATCTCATCTACTTCTAAAAAGATAGGATTAGTAACGTCGTGGCGAATAATTTCGAAATATGGGTTTTCTATTAAATGACTTATATTTTGTTTAGAGCCAGTAAAAAAATTATCTAAGCAAATAACTTCGTTGTTTTCATTTAACAAGCGTTCGCATAAATGTGAACCAATAAACCCAGCTCCGCCTGTAACTAAGATTCGTTTTCGTATCATTTTATTTTCTACCTAATCCATAATATATAAAGCCCGCTTCTCTGATTTCCGAAGGCTCGTATATATTACGACCATCGAAAATAATCAATTCTTTCATAAGTTGTTTCATTTTATCAAGGTCGGGAATTCTAAATTCATTCCATTCTGTAACAAGCAATACTGCGTTAACGTTTTGTAGAGCTTCGTAGGGTGAGTTGGCATATTCAATAGTATTCCCGATTCTACGCTTACATTCGTTCATTGCGACAGGGTCGTAAGCGATTATATTTGCACCGTGTTCTTTTAATGTTTTAATGATGGCTAAAGATGGGGCTTCACGCATATCATCGGTATTGGGTTTAAATGATAAACCCCAAATAGCAAATTTCTTTCCTTTGATATCTCCTTGGTAATGTGCTAGTACTTTTTTAGCTAATAATATTTTTTGGTCTTCGTTAACTTTATCGACTGATTGTAATATTTCAAAATTATAATGAAATTCTTTAGAAGTATTAATAAGTGCTTTAACATCTTTTGGGAAACAAGAACCACCATATCCAACACCTGCATATAAAAATTTATTGCCAATGCGAGGGTCGCTTCCAATTCCTTTGCGAACCATATTTACATCGGCACCTACTAATTCGCAAACACGAGCAATCTCATTCATAAAACTTATGCGAGTTGCTAACATGGCATTGGCAGCATATTTGGTAAGTTCGGCCGAAGCAACGTCCATAAATATTATAGGGTGATTGTTTAAAATAAAAGGTTTGTATAACTTACGCATAACTTTCTCGGCTTGCTCAGATTCAATCCCAACGACAATTCTATCGGGACGAAGAAAATCTTCGATAGCGTTTCCTTCTTTTAAAAATTCTGGATTAGAAACTACATCAAAGGGAATTGATAGATTTCGTTTTTGGAGTTCTTGTTGTATGGTGTTTTTAACTTTTTGAGCTGTACCAACAGGAACTGTGCTTTTGTTAACAATCACCATATAGTGATTCATATGTTGACCAATTTCTTTGGCAACTCCCAGTACATATTGCAAATCGGCTGACCCATCTTCGTCGGGTGGAGTTCCTACTGCAATAAATACAACCTCGGCGTCTTTGATACTTTCAGCTATACTCGTAGTAAAGAAAAGTAAACCTCTTTCTTTGTTTTTTTTAACCATCGATTCTAAACCAGGTTCATATATTGGGATAATTCCTTGGTTAAGTTTATTAATTTTATTTTCGTCGATATCGACACAAGTAACCGTAACACCTGTTTCTGCAAAACAAGTACCAGATACAAGACCTACATATCCGGTTCCAATCATTGAAATTTTCATAAATAAATGATTATTATTTTTAATCTACAAAAATATAAACCTTTATTTTATTAACCAAAGAAAGCTATCAGTTTGAGAAAAAAAAGAAATTAACATGGTTTAGCAACAAAGTTTTAACATTTTAAATGATACAAAAAATAAGACCTTTGCAACACTTCTTTTTTTGGTCGAGGCCAACCCATTTGTCGTCATTTTGAGCTTGTCGAATTGCTCGTCATTCTGAGCTTGTCGAAGAATGACCCCAATGTTTATTTAGGTTTGTGAATGGTTATACCTCGACAGGCTCGGTATGACGGTGGGTGTAGGGTTTATTCTTCTAAAAATATTACTATTATTATTAGCCTGATTGTATTTTTTTATTCATCCTACTTTGGTTAAAAAGGTCTCAAAATATTCGCTAAAAAATTTTGATAAAAAAAGTTAATTAGTTGATTAGTCTAAAATATTATTTGGCAAATAACGTTTTTTGTACTATATTCGCAGTTTGAAATTATGCATCATTTGTTTTTGCAAATAATTAAAAATGAATGTCTTACGAAAATCGCTTCTATAATAAACATTAGTTTTAAAACTTTAATTAATAATTTTAGTATTGACATTGGTTAAAAAGCATTGTAATTTTGTAACGAAAAAAAAATAAATATATGAGGCAACTAAAAATCACAAAATCAATTACTAACCGCGAAAGTGCTTCGCTTGATAAGTACTTACAAGAGATTGGTAAAGAAGAATTAATAACGGTTGAAGAAGAAGTTGAACTTGCTCAACGGATAAGAAAGGGAGATAGAGAAGCTCTTGAAAAACTTACACGTGCAAATTTGCGATTTGTAGTATCGGTTGCAAAACAATATCAAAATCAGGGCTTGAGTTTACCTGACTTAATCAATGAAGGTAATTTAGGTTTAATTAGAGCGGCAGAAAAATTTGATGAAACCAGAGGTTTTAAATTTATTTCTTATGCAGTTTGGTGGATTCGTCAGTCTATATTGCAAGCATTAGCAGAGCAATCGCGTATTGTACGTTTGCCTTTGAATCAAGTAGGTGCTTTAAATAAAATTAATAAGGCGTTGTCAAAATTTGAACAAGAGTACGAAAGAACACCTACACCTGAAGAATTAGCAGAGTTATTAGATTTACCCAAAGAAAAGGTAATGGATACCTTGCGTGTTTCTGGACGTCATGTATCTATGGATGCACCTTTTGTTGAAGGAGAAGATAATAGTTTAGTAGATGTTATTGAAAATCCTGACTCGCCTGTAGCTGATGGTAAATTGATTAACGAATCACTTAAAAAAGAAATTGAACGTTCGTTAGCAACATTAACAGAACGAGAACGCGATATAGTTCGTTACTTTTTTGGTCTTGGATGCCCCGAAAAAACTCTTGAAGAAATTGGCGAGGAACTTGGTTTGACTCGTGAACGAGTTCGTCAAATAAAAGAAAAAGCTATTCGTCGTTTACGTCATACAAGTAGAAGTAAATTATTAAAACAATATTTAGGTTAAACGAGTTTTTATAGTAAAAAAAAAGAGGCTGATTTAAATTTAAGTCAGCCTCTTTTTTATTGATAAGCTTTTTCTTATTGAATAATAAGTTTTTGAGTAAATGTTTTTTGATTGGATGTATATTGTACCATGTAAATACCTTTGCTAAGACTTGAGATATTGAAAAATTGTGAAGTTTGATTTACAAAAGCACTATAAACAGTTTTTCCAGTAATGTCAGTAATAGTTAAATAACCATTGCCATTAGAGTTAAGAATTACATAATCGGAGGTTGGATTAGGGAATAAGCTGATTTTATTGCCGCTTAATTCTTCTATACCCGAAATGGTTGACATATCCACTTTAGCAACTTGAGTAACTTCTTGTGTTGCATCGTGTTGAACAAAAGCTACAAATTCACAATTATCTTTTACAAAACCGGTAGTTGAAAAATTAAATGTAAATGTTTGGGTTGTATTTTGTGAAAAATCTAAATCGGTACCGGCAGCATCGGGAAACATTTTACGAAGAACAAAATCAACTTCTGTTTGATTATACCATGTAACGGCGATGTTAGATTCTGTTAATGCAGTATGCAGTTTTAACCCATTGGTAAGGAAAGGATAGGTTTCTTCTACAGTTATTGTTGCTTGGTAGGTATCTACTCCGGTATTTACGATATTAATATTTAAATTTTGTAAGGCTGGAATTGGGTAACGTTCGTTATATAATGGTAAATAAGCAGTATATAAACTTTGTGTAGCATTGCCACCTTCTACTCTTAATTTGCCGTCAACAACCATAGTAGGAAATGCTTCAATAGCATAGTATCCGAGACGTTGTTGAGCATCTACGTTTTCGTATGCATCGCCGCTATGATATTCGATAGCAACAGCTTCTTTATGGTTAACTTCAATTAGATCGCGTAAGCCCATTGCAGCTCCAGGACAATATTGGCACCATGTACCTGTTCCGCCTTCGAATAATACTTTGTTACGTGTAACACCACCAGCAATTGTTACCGATGCAGTATTTGAAGCTTGCGAATATCCGCTCGTACCATATCCAGCTCTTACTATATAATTATAGGTATTAGGCCATGGTCCTAAATCGGTATAAGAGTTATTGGTAGTATTTAAGATAACAATACCATTTCTCATTAATTTATAATTATTTGGGGCTGGATTGGGGGCTGTCCATGTTACATCAATATCAGCACCATTGATGGTTGCTGTTAAATTTGTTGGTGCTGTTGGAGCATTAACTTGTTCATAAAGTAAATCATCAACATAGTAACCTTTGGTAGAACCTCCTGTATTAGGAGTAGGTGAGCCTGTACCATCCCATGCATAGAAATTAATGGCGTCTAATTTATGAAGTGTGCCAGTGCCGAATGATCCTTTGCTCCATTGATAGCTAATCAATTCGTTGCCATCTATAAAGCAGGTTGCATAGTCGTCGTCCACATCGACAATCATTTTAACACTATGCCATGTGCCACGTGTAAAGCTTGTGCCGGCAGCAGTAGCTGCACCTGCATCGACATAGATCGAGTCGTTATAAATATATGCTTGAAAAGCCCATTCGCTATTTGCACCTGCAAAACTATGAAGCAGGTTAAAATATCCGATATGACTAGCGGGAACCAACATTTGCCAACTTAATTCATAGCGTCCGGTCGTTTTTCCGCCACATTTAAAAATTTGGTCGTTAGAACCAGCAATGTAAATAGAATTAGAAGGGCTAACCGATTGAGCATTCGAAATAATGCCATCTTCGGCGCCGCCAGGAGCATTCGACCATGTAGTCCACCATGTTGAACCTATGGTTTGAGCTACTTTGGCATTATTGGCATACGAATCGAAATTGTCTGAATACAACACTTGTGCATTCAAACTAACAAAACCTAGTGTAAAGGTTAATAAAAACAAATAAAGTTTTTTCATAGTTAAAAATTAATGGTTAAACTTGGTACAAATATATAAATAAATCGATTTAGAAAAAATTAGATAGATATTTTTTGGAGGAAAAACTGGATGTTATTGTAAATTCTTTCTTCAATGTTTTCAATATTTGCTTTTATGAATTTTTTCCCGGTAATTTTTTCGTAGAGTTCGATGTAGCGTTCCGATACTTGATTTACAAATTCATCGCTCATTTCGGGAACTTTTTGTCCGGCTTCTCCCTTAAATCCTTTTTGCATGAGCCATTCGCGGACAAATTCTTTGGAGAGCTGGCGTTGGGGTTCATTTTTAGCAAAACGTTCTTCGTAGCCATCGGCATAAAAATATCGCGAAGAGTCGGGTGTGTGAATTTCGTCAATTAAATATATTTTTCCATCTTTTTTTCCGAATTCATATTTTGTATCTACTAATATAAGACCTTGCTGTTTTGCTATTTGGCTTCCACGTTCAAACAAAGCTAAGGCAATTTTTTCGATTTCTAAATATTCATTTTCAGGAATAAGTTGTTGTTTAATGATTTCTTCGCGTGAAATGTTTTCATCGTGTCCAATATGGGCTTTGGTAGTAGGTGTTAAAATAGGGTGTTCGAATTTTTGATGTTCTTTCATGCCATCGGGTAAGGGTATTCCACAGATTGAACGTTGCCCCTTTTTATAATCACGCCAGCTTGAACCGGTTAAATAACCTCTAACAATTATTTCGACTGGATATGGTTCGCATTTGTAGCCGATAGTTACATTTGGGTCGGGCGAGTCTATTTTCCAATTAGGTACAATGTCTTTGGTAGCATCTAAAAACATGGATGCTATTTGGTTGAGCACTTGCCCTTTGTAAGGAATGCCTTTGGGTAAAACTACATCAAATGCAGATATACGATCGCTAACTACCATCACCAATAATTCGTCGTTGATAGTATATACATCGCGAACCTTTCCTTTATAGAAATTAGTTTGACCTTTCAATTTGAAATTGGTTGATACTACTGAATTCATAATTTATTTATTGTTTTGAAATTTATCATATGCTTTTACAATATCTTTAACTAATTTATGCCGAACAATGTCTAATTCATTAAATTCAATTATCCCAATACCTTCTATATCTTTTAGAATTTGTGTAGCAATATATAATCCTGATTGTTGTTTATGATTAAGATCGATTTGTGTTATATCTCCGGTAATTATAAATTTGGCATTTTTGCCCATACGTGTTAGAAACATTTTTAATTGAAGGGTAGTAGCATTTTGTGCTTCGTCGAGAATAACAAAAGCATAATCTAAAGTTCTTCCACGCATATAGGCTAAAGGTGCAATTTCAATAATTCCATCTTCGATGTATTCTTCAAGTTTTTTTCGTGGAATCATATCGAGTAGTGCATCGTACAAGGGCTGTAGATAGGGGTCGAGTTTGTCTTTTAAATTTCCGGGCAAATAACCTAAGTTCTCGCCGGCTTCTACTGCCGGACGACTGAGTATAATACGCTTTATTTCTCTATTTTTAAGTGCTTTAACGGCTAATGCGATGGCGGTGTATGTTTTTCCGCTTCCGGCTGGTCCTGTTACTATAACTAAATCGTTTTGAGTAGAAATTTCAATTAATTTTTTTTGATTGGGAGTGTAAGCTTTTATAGGTTTACCTTCGTTGTTATGAATAATGGTAATTTCTTCCATATTAGAGTATGATGATTGATCGTTGAAAAAATATAAAATTTTCTGCTCTGATAATTCTTTAAATTTGTTGAAGAAGCTAATCAATTCATTTATTTTTTTAAATGCATATTCTACTTCGAGTTCTTCTCCTATTATTTTAATTTCATTTCCTCGTGCTATTATTTTAACTTGGGGTAAGTGTTTTTGAATTAAATGCAGGTTTTTATGTCTTGCACCAAAAAAGAGAATGGGTTTTTCGGTTTCAAGAACAATAAGTTTTTCTATCATGAATTTTTTCTTTAATTTTGAGACAAAGAAAATGATTTTTTTTTAGGTATGCATTCAGCATGCAAAAATAATATGATGTTTTTATTTTTCTTTATCGTAGTCATTGTCAATTACGTGGGATAGGCAATTTTTGTAGCAAAAGTAATCACGTTCTGATGAGTATCCGTAAAATCTTCTTAACAGAATGTTCACCATTCTTTAAAAATTATTGTTAACTTGCACACGGATTAGTTACTTTTTTAGTAGGAGTAAACGAGAGTAAAAAAATATTAACAATGCCGAATGTAGTAATAATAAGTGATTGGAATAAAGACGATTACTATCGTGTCATGACAGAAGGAATGCTACTTAAATTACATCCTGACATTAAAATATTTTACCCTAATCATTACATAGAGTTGCACGATTTAATGCAAGCAGGCTTTATCTTACGTATAGCATTATTTTCTTATCCCGAAGATACAATATTTATTGTTGGCATTAATTCTATAGCTGACGAAGATAAAGGTTACTTGTATGTTAATGTTAATGAGCGACATTTATTTTGTGCAAACAATGGTATTATAGCCTTTATTGACGACATTCATAAAAAAAAAGTATATAAGTTACCATTTGATGAAACTACTTTTGCTGAAAAAGATGTGTTTATTCCTAGTATAGGTAAATTAATAGATGATAAAAATATTCCATTAGGCGAAGAATGCCATGATTATCAAAAAGTTAAAAAATTTTATCCCGATTTTTCCAATAACATTCTTACGGGAATGGTTATTTTTGTTGATTCTTACGGTAATGCAATTACAAATATAAGTAGATCTAAGTTTGAACAGTGTAAGGCTGACCGAAATTTTATTATATATCCAGGCACAAAACACGAATGTATTAAAAAAATTTCAACCTCGTATTACGAACATACGAACGATGAATTATTTGCTATATTTAATTCGGTAGATTTACTCGAATTAGGTATATTTAACGATAATATAAGTAAATTATATAATTTATTACCAAGAACCCATATAACCATTGAGTTTTTATGATATTAAGAGTAGTTAAAATGAAGGTAGAAAACAATAAGTTAGAAGCCTTCGAATTGTTTATGAATAATTTGCACGACGAGAAACTAAAATTACCCGGATGTTTGCATTTTGATTTTTTTCATGAACGGCAAAACAAGAATGTTTATTATACATATACTATCTGGGAAAACGAGAAATATTTAAAACAATATAAAAAGAGCGATTTATTTAAAGAAGTTGTTTCTACATTAAAAAGTTTATGCTTAGAAGAGCCTCAGGCTTGGACGATAGAAAATGTGTTTAATCAGGTTAGCCATGAAGAATAAAGAAAAAGCTGTTGAAAATTTTATTCGTTTGCTCGAAATAATGGACGAATTGAGAGAAAAATGTCCGTGGGATAAAAAACAAACGCTCGAAAGTTTAAGAAAACTTACTATCGAAGAAGTTTATGAGTTAGCACAAGCCATAGACGAAAAAAATCTCGATGAATTAAAAAATGAATTAGGCGATTTAATGCTTCACATTGTTTTTTATGCTAAAATTGGCGAAGAACTAGCAGCATTTGATATGGCAAGTGTACTTGATACCATCAATAATAAACTGATACAGCGTCATCCGCATATATATGGTGATGTAAAGGTGAATAATGACGAAGACGTAAAACGAAACTGGGAAGATATTAAGCTTAAAAATGGTCGTAAGCGAGTGTTAGAAGGTGTCCCAAAGGGCTTACCGGCTATTGTTAAGGCATATCGTATTCAGGAAAAGGTTAGGGGAGTGGGGTTTGATTGGGACCAACGTGAGCAGGTATGGGATAAAGTTACAGAAGAAATGAATGAATTAAAAGCCGAAGCGTTAGCTATGAATAATAAAGAAAAAATAGAATCCGAATTGGGCGATTTACTATTCTCTATCATTAATGCAGCTCGCTTGTACGATATTGACCCCGAAAAAGCCTTAGAGCATACCAATCGAAAATTTATGAAACGCTTCAATTATTTAGAAGATAAAACTTTGTTAAAAGGTCGTTCGTTGCACGATATGTCATTAGACGAAATGAACGAGATATGGGAAGAAGCTAAAAAGTTTGATGAATAGTTTTTAAATTATACTCTTTAAAAATTGTTCTTTATTAACAACTGCTCGTTTGTGTGTCCCTTCACCGATTTTTCCTCTTGAATCGTATGCTTCTACGCTAAAGGTGATTTTATTTTTATATATCTCAATAATTTGAGCTTTACATGTAATGATATCACCGATAGGGGTTGCTTTTAAATGTTTAACACAAATTTCAATACCTACCGATGTCTCTGAAGAATCGATATGCTCGTTAAGGAGTTCGTTGCTAGTTTGTTCCATAAAGGCAACCATTGCAGGAGTGCTAAAAACATCAACAAGGCCAGAACCATATGTCATAGCAGAATGCTTTGGCTCGGATTTTAAGGTTGTTTCGAAACTTAAACCAAGTTTTAATGTGTCTTTCATATTTTGAATTTTTAATCAATAAACGGATTTGGATAAACTACTACACCCGGTAAAGTTGGGTGGTCGGCTGCTAAATACGAACGTTCATAGTTTCTTATTAAATAAACGCTGTATAAATCATATCCCGAAAATAACAGCCAAAATGACGAAAAATATAAAAATGAGTACATCTGAAAAAAATAACTAAGAAAAATAGTGGGCAATAAAATGAGTGAAGAGGTTAATAATATTAAACGGTAATGATGAATATTTATAGGATATTTGCTATGAACATAGGGCATTAGCGATGAAAACGAAAAACCTTTTAACTGTTGCGAAAAATTAACTTTAGCAATAAGTTTAAGCATGATGCTTTTTATCAATTCTTGAAAAAAAATACCCAATAAAAAAATAGGAAGACTATATTTTACCTCAAAAAAGACAGTTTTAAAACCTTCAAAAATAAAAGAAAATGAGTGAAAATTGAAATATAATAGAAAAGAGTTACATAAAAACCAGAATATAAAAAGAATTATACACACAATATTGCCTTTGAGTGTCGTAAAAACGATCTCTTTTTTAAAAAAATAATTACCTTCGCTGGTGTTTTCTGTAATCGGAGTTTTCATCTCTCAAAAATACGCTACAATTTTGAAATATCATAATACCCTTTTCAAATATTTTTAACAGGCTAATTTTATTATTTTCATTAAAAAAAGGCTTTTAATAAGAAATTTTTTTATTAAATCGTTTTCAACATAATGTGGTTAAAAATATGCAAAAAATGTTTTGATAAGTCAAAAAATAAAACTATCTTTGCGGTTCAAAAATAATATTAAAGATTGTATGAAAAAGGATATTCACCCCAAAAATTACAGACTGGTAGTATTCAAGGATATGTCGAACGAACATATTTTTATTACCAAATCTACAGCAGCAAGTAAAGAAACCATTGAAATAGATGGTGTAACTTATCCACTCATTAAAGTTGAAATTTCTAATACTTCTCATCCATTTTACACCGGTAAGGTTAAGTTGGTTGATACAGCTGGTCGTGTAGATCGCTTCCGCAATCGTTATCAAAAACATTACGAAAGTAAAAAATAAATATCTTTAGATAACCTTATTATAAAAAACGGGGTCATTTTTGATCCCGTTTTTTTATTAACATTAGATGGTGTAAATCTTCTATTAAAAAAAGCTTAATTCAACAACAAAAAAGCTTTATATTCGTAAAAGTTGATAATTTTAAACAAAAGAATATGGCAAAGAAAAAGATTTTTATTTTGGATACGAATGTTATATTACACGATTTTCGTTGTATATATAAGTTTCAAGAAAACGATTTGGTTATCCCCATAGTAGTTTTAGAAGAGTTGGATAAAATGAAAAAAGGAGCGGATCTTATAAGTTATAATGCACGTGAGTTTACACGCGAACTCGATCATTTAGCTGGGAAACGGCAATTTAAAGATGGAATTCCGCTTGGAAAAGGTCTTGGAAAATTATTTGTTGAAACAGGCAAAGAATATTCTAAGAAATTAGCCGAATCTTTTCCCGAAAAAACTCCCGATCATCGTATATTAGCGATTGCCGATTATATTGCAGCCAATAATCCGAAAATTCCGGTTATTCTAGTTAGTAAGGACATCAATTTGCGAATGAAAGCCAAATCGTTGGGGTTAGATGCCGAAGATTACGAATCGGATAAAGTACAAAACCTCGATCAGGTAAACGATGTAATACCAACTATTGAAGGATTTTCAAGTGGAATTATTCAACGCTTATATGATGATTCAATGGGTATTCCGTTAGAAGAGATTAAATTACCTCAACCACCAGTGGCACATCAATATTTTATTTTAAAAAATACCAAGTTAAGTGTTTTAGTACATTTCGATCCTTACACTAAAATGTTTCAGCGAGTAGAAAAACGTAAAGCTTTTGGTATAGAACCACGCAATGCCGAACAAACTTTTGCCATGGATGGTTTGTTCCGCGAAACGGTACAATTGATGGCAATTACTGGTAGAGCAGGAACTGGAAAAACATTATTAGCCTTAGCTGCAGGTTTACATCAACGCAAAAAGTATAATCAAATATTAGTAGCGCGTCCAATAGTGCCTTTGTCGAACAGAGATTTAGGCTTTTTGCCAGGGGATGTTAAAGAAAAAATTGGACCTTATATGCAGCCCCTTTTTGATAATTTGAACGTAATAAAATACAAATTTAAAGCCGACTCAGCTGAAATTAAAACTATCGACGAAATGTTGAAAAACGAAACCCTTGTTATTGAACCTTTGGCATATATAAGGGGACGAAGCTTATCGAATGTTTTTTTTATTGTTGACGAAGCACAAAATTTAACACCTCACGAAGTAAAAACCATTATTACACGTGCCGGTGAGGGTAGTAAAATTATTTTTACCGGCGATATTGAGCAAATAGATTCGCCCTATTTGGATAGCAAATCGAATGGTTTAACATACTTAACCGATCGAATGAAAGGACAAGATTTATTTGCACATGTAAATTTAATTAAAGGCGAACGTAGTTATTTAGCAGAATTGGCAAGTTCTATTTTATAATCTATGAATATTCAAATTGTTGCCTTATTAATATTTGTAATTACCTACACGGGTATTATTTTTACCCGCTTGCCTTGGCTTAATATCGATCGACCGTCGGCAGCTTTTTTTGGAGCTGTGGCTATGATGTTATTTGGGGTTATGACTTTTGAAGAGGCTATTTATGCTATCGATTTCAACACGCTCTCGTTGCTTTTAGGAATGATGATTATTATTGCATCGTTACAAGCCGATGGCTTATTCAATTATCTTACCGAAAAATCGATTGTACTAGCAAAAAATCAACGACGATTATTAACTTATGTCGTTTTTATTACGGGTATTGCTTCTGCCTTTTTGGTAAACGATGCTGTAGTACTTATGTTTACGCCTATTTTGATTTTTATTTGCAGAGCCTCGAATCTTAACCCTATACCATATTTAATTGCTGAAATAATGTCGTCGAATATTGGGTCTGCAATGACTATAACCGGTAATCCACAAAATATGCTTATTGGCTTAAATAGCAATTTATCGTATGGTACTTTTATGCTTTATTTGTTGCCTATTTCGTTTATCGGTATGTTAATGGTTATTGTTTTTATTCGATGGTATTACCGATCGGAATTTTTGACCCTAAAATTGATTCACCCTCCTGACGAAAATTTAAATTATCGATTTGATTCTTTGCGAATATCTGTTCCTATTTTTTTAGGTGTTATTGTTGCTTTCTTTTTAGGTAAATTGTTGCATTTGTCTATATCGATGATCGCATTGGCAGGTGCGTCTATTGTAATGATTTTTGGTCATATTAAACCTCGTCGTATTATTGATAAGGTCGATTGGGTATTGATTTTGTTTTTTGCTTCTTTGTTTGTGGTAGTGAAAGGAGTTGAAAAAGTGGGCTTGTTAGATTATTTTGTACAATATGCTCAGGTTCAAAATTCGTTTAATGGTGTATGGTCGATACATGTTATGAGCTTGATTGGTTCGCAAATAGTAAGCAATGTGCCTTTTACTATTTTGATGTTACCCTTTTTAAAAATTGCCAGTACCGATGTGTTGTGGTTGGCTTTGGCATCGGCATCAACATTGGCGGGTAATGCAACAATTATTGGAGCAATAGCAAATCTTATTGTCATTGAATCGGCACGAAAATACGGTATTCGTATAAAATTCTGGGAATTTTTGAAGCCAGCATTACCGCTTACTTTAATAACTTTAATTTGGTCCATGATTGTATTATATTTTGAAATATGGGTAGGTTGGCTATAATTCTTTTTTTATTATTGCGAAAACAGAAGCTTTTTTAAGTAAATCGAAAGGATGAATGTTTGGATGACTTGGTATATTAAGTAAATGAGGGAAGGCTTTGCCGTTATATAATTTAATATGTGTCCAATCAATACCTAAAAACTGACCTTCGCAAAAGCGATGTTGATATTCTTTGTTATCGGAACTAGATTCTATTGGTAAACTTACTGCATTTTTGTTATCAAAAACTTCGATCCATGCATGATTATAGTAAATACTCATTATACTGTTAGTAGCATTGTAAAATCGTGGAACTTTATAGCCACCTACCGATTGGCAAGCTATGTGATTGAGTGTGTAAAAAATGAGCATAAGTGCTGTGTAATCGCCGCAAGTACCATAGCCGTCTTTTAAAACTTCTTCAAAATTGCGTGCATCAATATTTTTTTTATATTCTAATTTAGAGTATAATATATTTCTGAGTTTTTTGGCTTTTTCTATGTTATCAAGCTCATCATGAATAATGAATTGATTAAAATATGGGTTGTTAAGGTCTAATTCATTTTCTTCTTCGGGGGTTAATTGGTTTGTAGTATCTAAACTAATATTATTGTTTTTGGGATTTATTTTTATGCTTGTAAGTTGAAGTGTAGCTCTGAAACCAATAGACTTTACAAATGGATGATGGATGGTGTATTGGGCATATTTTTTTTGGTTTATTTCAATAATTTCGAAAGGGAGTCCTAAATGAACAATTTTTAGGACTTTTTGGTGTAGGGTATCAGGAGGGATTGCCAGTTGTATGGTCATTGGTAGTGAATAATGCTGTAATTCATTTTCAAAAAAGTTTTCTTCGTATATAAAATCTATTTCAAAAGCATTAGTGCTAACTATATTATAGTTCTCATGTGGGGTTGTTTGTATTTTAATAGCATGTAAAAAGGGTTTTTGTTCTTGCCAACAACGATTATCGTAGCCAACTTCGTTAACTAAACCTCCATAAAGGATAAAATGTTGTTGATTTTTATAGATTTGACCAATGGGGTCGATAAAGGGGGTGATGGCTTCGAATTTTAAACTACCGTCAAAGTAATAACATCTTATTGTATTTTCTTCGGAGTCGGTAATATAAAGTTCGTCGTTTATTATATATAATGATGTATTTCCAATGCCCTTGTAATTAAAAGAATTTAGTAAGGTTAATGTAGTTTGTTCAATTTGATATTGTATAATTTTTGCCGATTCGCGTTCTGTTACCCATAAATGATCGTTTTCGACAAACAAATGATTGATGTTAATATTAAGCTTTGTTTGATGGATAAGCCTTAATGTATTTTTTTCAAACCATAGTATATTTAGAGTTTTGGCATCGAAGGTTAGTATAAAATCTTGATAAAATGTGATTCCAATTTTATTTTTCCAAATATCGGTATTATGAGTATTGATTTGAGTTAAATTTTCGTATTCTAAAGAATAGGTATATAAACAGCCATCGATATTATTTAAAAAATATATATCATTGAAATGTTGTGCAATAAATAAGTATCTTTTTTTTTCGTGAGGTGGAATGCTAATGCTGCCATCAAAATGTTCAATAACAGTATCGTATTTATTAAGTGGGATATAATGTGTTTTCATAGTTTAAAAGGGTATTAAAATATATAAGATATTATTCAATAATGATACTATTATTAGTTGTAGGTGTCCATATAGTTAAACTACTTCCTGTTGTTAAATCGTTTGATTTTAAGTTATTCCATTTTTTAATATCTTCGGGCGAGCATCTGAAGTCAATAGCTAATTTAGTAAGATAATCGCCTTTTTTTACTGTATAAGAAATAGCTTTTTTCGTATTATTAGAGTTTAGTTGATTGGGGTCTGGAAAATCATTGTTGTAAATTTCATTTTTATGTTCGATAAAAGCTGATATTTTATCACTAGGTAAAACTAAAGGAACATTTGTGGGCATTTTAGGAATATAGTCTTGTTTATAAACAGGATTTAAAAAGCGTATGGTTTCGATGTTAATATTGAGTATTTGCGATAGTTTTTGGAAGTATATAGGCTTGTTTACTAATACCGTATCAATTTGATGGTAATATACCATATTTTCGCTTGGTTGCAATTGATATTCTTTAGCGTAATTCATTAAATAGACCATTGCAATAAATGCAGGTACGTAATTTTGTGTTTCTTGCGACAAATAAGGTCTTATTTCCCAAAATGTGTTTTTACCACTGCGAATCATTGCATTTTTTACGACGCTAGGACCACCATTGTAGGCGGCTATGGCTAATTGCCAGTCGTTAAACATATTGTAAAGGTATTCTAAATAGCTACATGCTGCTTCGGTCGATTTAATAGGGTCTTGACGTTCGTCAATAAAAGAATTTATTTTTAGGTTTAGTAATTGTGCTGTAGGAAGTAAAAATTGCCATAAACCAACCGCTCCTGATTTACTTCGAGCAAAAGGGTTTAAGCCCGATTCAACTACCGATAAATATTTTAATTCCATTGGTAAATGGTATTTGTCGAGGTATGTTTCGAAAATGGGAAAATAATATCCAGCATAAGATAATGAACGATTTATAACATCTTTGCGTTGAGTTAAAAGATAATGAATATATTTTTTTACATGATCGTTAAAATCGAGACTAATGGGAGTTTGAAAGTTGAGTTCGCTTAAACGCATTTCTATGGTTAAATCGTCTAAAACGGGCATCTTTGTGATATTTTTATCGGTATAATTTTCGGAGGTAAAAGGCGAAGCCGGTATTTCGGTCAAAAAATCAATTTTATTGTTAGGTTGAGCTATCAATAGGTTAACCGATTGTAATATAATTAAAACAAGAATAAATACTTTTTGCATAGCAAGATATTTGATTAAAAGTAAGGGCTTTTTAAAAACAAAATAAGTAGATGAAAATAATTTAATTAACAATATAAAATGTTGATTATCAAATATGTGTTAATATTTTGTGTTGAATATCTTGCCATATTTTTGGGTGGTCGAAAGCTAAAGGTGGTAAGTTATCAATAGAAAACCATTGAGCTTGTAAGGCATCGTCGCCCGATTGAGTGGGGATGGTTTTGTTTAATAATGCATAATATACAATGCCTATTGTTCTTCCTCGTGGGTCGCGGTTGGGATCGTCGTATATACCAAAAAAAATGAGTTCGTTTATTTTTATTCCGGTTTCTTCGTATAATTCTCTACGGGCGGTATCGATTAAAAATTCGTTCATGTCCATAAAACCACCTGGGAATGCCCACATGCCTTTGTAAGGATTATTTTTACGTTTAATAAGTAAAACGTTGGTCTCTAATTTTTGGTGGGCTATTAAAACAATATCGGTGGCTACTGCTGGGCGGGGATATTCGTAGCAATAAGGCATAAGTTATTTAAGCTGTTTTTCGAGTTCTTGTTCTAGAGTTGAGCCTCTTAAATTTTTGGCCACTATTATACCGTTTCCATCGATGAGCCAGTTGGTAGGTATGCCCATCACTCCGTATAAGCGGGCGGCTTCGCTATTCCAGTACATGAGATCGCTAACATGATTTTCCCATATAAGGCTATCTTGTTGAATAGCTCTTTTCCAACTTTCGGCGCTTTTGTCGAGCGAAACGCTATAAACGGTAAAGCCTTTGCCGTTTTTAAATTTTTTATCTTTGTATTTTTTGTATGCGGCTACTACATTTGGGTTTTCGCGTCGGCATGGACCGCACCACGATGCCCAAAAATCTATGAGTACCATTTTCCCTTTTAGGGAACTTAGAGCTATTTCTTTACCATCGGGATTTTTTAATTTTAATTCGGGAGCCTTATTCCCAATTTCTGTACCTACCGTAATTTTGTCTTTATTTGATTGAAGCGATTCATATTTTTTTGGTACTGATAATTGATGAGGTACCATAAAGCTAATGCTAATAATAGCTGCTAATAAAAGGTATGAAATTTTAATCATATTATAAACGTTTTATATTTGCTCCTAAGTTATTTAATCTTTTATCAATTTCTAGATAACCTCTGTCTATTTGCTCGATATTATGAATTTTACTTGTTCCATTTGCCGAAAGGGCAGCGATGAGGAGGGCAACACCGGCACGAATATCGGGCGAGCTCATTTCGATGGCATGAAGTGGAACACGGCGGTTATGACCTATAACAATAGCTCGGTGAGGGTCGCAAAGAATAATTTGAGCTCCCATTTCTATTAAACGATCAACGAAGAAGAGGCGACTTTCGAACATTTTTTGATGTATTAGAACGCTTCCTTTGGCTTGAATGGCAACTACTAAAAAAATGCTCAATAAGTCGGGACTTAAGCCAGGCCATATAGCGTCGGCTATAGTAAGAATGGAACCATCGAGGTAGGTTTCAATTTCGTAATGTTTGAGTGGGGGAATATGAATATCGTCTATACCAGAGCGTTCGACAGGGATGCCTAATTTTTTGAACGATTGTGGAATGATACCAAGGTGTTCGAAACCAACATTTTTAATAGTGATATCGCTTTGTGTTAGAGCAGCTAAGCCTATAAAACTACCTACTTCTATCATATCGGGTAGTATGGTATGTTGTGTGCCTTTGAGCGATGTAACTCCTTCGATGGTGAGCAAGTTGGAGCCAACTCCATTTATCTTAGCTCCCATTTTGTTTAGCATTCGGCACAGTTGTTGGACGTAGGGTTCGCAAGCTGCATTGAAAATGGTAGTAGTACCTTCTGCTAAAACGGATGCCATAATTATGTTGGCAGTTCCGGTAACAGAGGCTTCGTCGAGGAGCATGTATTGACCTTTGAGTTTCGATGCTTTTACAGAGAATAAGCTTCGGTCGTGATTGAATTTTGATTTTGCTCCTAATTTTTCAAAACCAAAAAAATGGGTATCGAGGTGGCGGCGTCCTATTTTATCGCCGCCAGGTTTGGGTATTATGGCTGTCCCAAAGCGAGCTAGTAAAGGACCGACTACCATAATAGAGCCTCGTAGTTTGGCTGCTTTTTGATAAAAATCGTCCGAATAAATTTGGTTTATGTTTATGTTTTCTGCTTTATACGAATATTTGCCTGTGTCAATTTTTTTTATTTCAACACCTAAAGTTTGTAGAAGTTCGTTTAATTTTAAAACATCGAGTATTTCGGGAATATTATTAATAATAACTTCTTCTTTTGTAAGTAATGTGGCGCATATAACTTGTAAGGCTTCGTTTTTAGCTCCTTGCACGCTTATTTCTCCGTATAGTGGTTTACCACCTTCAACAACAAATGAACTCATTATTATTTGCGTTTATTGTTTTTTTTGATGTTGTTGTTTTTTTTGTTTTTGTATAAAATGTCGCGTGTTTCGTTGAGTTTTACTTCGGGTAGTTGCATTTCATTGTTTTTAGACATAAGGCGAATATCGGATAATATTTGTTCGTCACTTACGGCTTCTTTATTATAGAGTAAGTATTGTTTTTTCATATGGTTGGCCAAATCAATTAACATTTGTTGTTTTTCGGGTGTGTCGGGAAGTGATGACAATTTTTGTACCAAAAGTTCTGATATATTGCCATAGTGTTTTAGTTGTGTATTTTTTGTAGGATAAGGTATTTTTTTACGTTTGAGTTTAAAATCTTCGGTTTTATATATGGGGACAGGGTAATCAATATCTAGCTCGTAATTGGATATTTGTGCTAGTTGATTCCATAGTTTAGCTTTGTGTTCGGGGGTATCTTTAACATAAGGAGTGAAGTTGGCCATTATTTGAATAATAACAGCAGCTAAACGGTTTCGTTCTTCTTTATTGGGTATGGTTTTTACGTAGTTTACCATTTCTTGTACATGCCTTCCGTATTCGGGTAAACGGAGGGGTTCTCTTAATGTGTTGTAATACAAATTTTTGTCTATCATTTTATAGAATTGTTAATTTGGCGTATTTTAACAGTAATTGTTTTTGTCCATTTATTTCAAAATCAACAAGAGCCTTAGCGTTTATGTCGTTTCCTTCAATTTTTAAAATTTTGCCTTTTCCAAATCGTTCGTGCATAACGAGCATTCCTTCGGTAAGATTATGCATATTTACAGGCGATGACGATGTGGAATGGTTTTTATTTTGAATGTCGTTCAAAGATACTAACTTTTTTTCATATATGGGTATTTGTATAGTTGATTTTATATTTTGTTGACTGATAAAATTTCGTTCATTATTAAAAGCATAGTTGTCTATGTTGAAATGGAATGGTATTTTAAGGTAGGTAGGGTTTATTTCGCTAATAAATGGTGAGGGACTCGAAGCTTGAGGTTTGCCCCATATGTTTCGTTGTTCGGCAAATGAGATAAAGGCTTTGGTTTTTGCACGGGTGAGGGCAACATAAAACAAACGCCGTTCTTCTTCTAAATTAAGTTCAGAGTCTTTGTGAAATTGTAATGGAAAAATATTTTTCTCAGCTCCAACTATGAAAACTACCTGATATTCGAGTCCCTTTGAAGCGTGAGCTGTCATTAATGTAACTTTGTCTTGTTCTTTATTTTTTTCGTTTTGTTCGTCAACACTGCTTAAAAGGCTAACGTGTTCTAAAAAATCTATGATATTGGGAGTTGTTTGGGTGATTTCTTCTATATTATCTTGAAAATCTTTGATGCTATTTACTAGTTCCTGAATATTTTCTTTGCGATTTAGAGCGTCTTGGGTGTTTTCTTTGGTAAGCTCATCTACTATTCCGCTTTTATTTATGAGTAGTTCAATAAAATCAAATGCATTTAATGATTTTATATTTTCTGAGAGTTCATTTATTAAATTGGTAAAAAGTATAATTTTATGGATGATATTAGTTTTTAAATTATGGTATATTATAGCATGGTTGCTAATTATATTCCATATGCATGTTTGCTGTTCGTTGGCAATTGATTGTATTTTTTCTAAGGTGGTGGGACCTATACCACGGGCAGGAACATTTATAATACGAAGTAATGCTTCGTCGTCGTTGTGGTTTATAGCTAATCGAATATAGGCAATGATGTCTTTTATTTCTTTGCGTTGATAAAACGATACACTACCATAGATGCGATAGGGGATATTTTGTCGTCTGAATGAATCTTCTAATACACGCGATTGAGAATTCATGCGGTACAATACTGCTATTTCGTTGTATGGAATTTTTTTGTTTTGATGTAATTGTTCGGTAATTTTAGCAACAATGTACGCTTCTTCGGTTTCTGTCAGTGCTTTTAGAAGTTCTACTTTTTCGCCTTCTGGATTTTCGCTATAAATTACTTTGGGGATACGTTCTTTGTTGTGTTCTATTAAGCTATTTGCCGCATTTACAATATTTTGAGTAGAGCGATAGTTTTGTTCAAGTTTGTATAGTTTAAAATTGGGGTAATCGTTTTTAAAATTAAGAATATTTTCGATGCGTGCACCTCTAAACGAATAGATACTTTGTGAATCGTCGCCTACTACGCAGAGGTTTTTGTGTTGTGCAGATAATTTTTTAATAATAAGATATTGAGCAAAATTAGTATCTTGGTATTCGTCAACTAAAATATAATCGAAAAGGTTTTGGTATTTGGTTAAAGAGTCAGGAAAATCGCGAAACAAAATATTGGTGTTGAGCAGCAAATCGTCGAAATCCATAGCGTTTGAGTTTTTGAGTCTTATTTGATAGTTTTCGTAAATTTTCCAAAGCATATCCATTTTTCGATGGCTATCGGCTTCGAGTAGTTCTTTTTTGTTTTTATACGATTGGTAGGTAATCAGATTGTTTTTGGCTTTACTAATCCGTGCATGAACATCGTTTACTTTGTATTTTTCGCTATCGAGATTTAAGTCTTTGATTATATGTTTAATAAGGTTTTTACTGTCGTCGCTATCGTAAATAGTAAAGTTGGATGTATAGTTAAGTTTTTCGGCTTCGTCTTTTAGCATTTTTCGAAAAACGCTGTGAAAAGTACCCATCCATAGTTGACGTGCTTGTTTGTACGAAACCATGTGAGCAATGCGTTCTTTCATTTCGTCGGCAGCTTTGTTGGTAAAGGTTAGTGCCATTATGCGTGCAGGGTGAATGCCTTGTTGGAGCATATAAGCAATGCGATGGGTGAGTACTCGGGTTTTGCCAGAGCCTGCACCTGCTATGATGAGTGTTGGTCCTTGATAGTTAACAACAGCTTCTTTTTGGCTTTGATTTAAAGCTTGTAAAATATCATAATTTTTCTTCATACCTTTAAAATGAACTACAAAAATAATAGTCGTAACCTTATTTACCTAATTAAGTTATGAACAACTTTTTATTGAAAACTTTATGGTAAAATTTTTTAATATATAAAGATTTTTTTAAATAGATTTAGCTTCTATTTATATTTTATTTATCGTAAGATTATTTTTTAGTCTGGCTTGTAAAATCGTTTATTGATAATAAAATGGGGTCGAATGTAAAATATTGGCAGAGTGCGGGTGTATTACCATTATAGATGCCGTACATAATATCGGGGTCGTAGGGCATCACATTGCCCGAATTATCGATATATTTTTTTATGTTGGGCATACGATGCAAATCGAGGCTATATGTTTCTCCTTTTATAGTTTTAATTTTAATGTGGGCCAACGCAGTCGCTTTGTTTAGAGAGTCGATACGGCTTTGGGGCATATCGTAGGTCCATATATCTACTTTGGCTTTTAGAATACCTAATACTGTTTCTTTAGCAAGCAATGTATCGAATATAGGCATATTGGTATTTTGATAGTTTAGTAATTGATAATCGCGAGCCGATTTACGAATAATGGTATAAGACGAAAGTGGATGTTCGGGATAACGAACTTGCAATGAGTAGAATGAATTTATAGGAATAGAAAAAAGGCTTACATCGCGCCATTCTTGTTCATCTACAAAATATCGTACTGTAAGATAACCATTAAAACCGGGTTTGTGTGTAATGAATGGTACCGAAGAATTTTCGAGTATCATATAGGTGCCAAGGTTATCGGGTGTTGCCGGACCTACATAATAGGTTTTTACTTTTTTATTGTTAGCATAGATTTCAACTTTTATGCTACGGGTGGCTAAATGTTTGGTAGCTGTTTCGAAAGCTGATTTAGGAACCGGCGATTTTACTTGTACAGAAGCAATGGCATCGAGCAAATTTTTGATAGCGTCGGCACGGGCGTTAAATTTGTTGTTTACTCTCCATGTATGTGCGTTAATACGCTCAAGTAATACGGCATGGTTATTTTTATCGGCTAAAAATATTTTATTAACTGAAGCTGTATCTTCGTAGGCGAAATCTCGTAGTTCTTTTTTTAATGTACTTTTATTATTATTTATAAATACAATTATAGCTAGCGTTAATACTATAACAAAGATTAAATAAAGAATCGTATTTTTCTTTTTCATTTGTAGTTATTTTTATTTAAGGTTCTTATTTTTTTATGGCTAATTCATATTTTATTTTGAAAATTTATGTTTTCTATACCATGTTAGCGAAAGTCCAAATGCAAGTATAATGAGTATGGGTAAAATTATATTTATAAGCTGAATAAGGGTTTTATTTTCTTCAATGGCTTGTCGGTCGAGTAGGCGTAATTGTACAATTTTTGAATGTAATTCGGTAAAGTTTTTATTATCGAGCATATAACTAATTAAGTTCATTAAAAATTCTTTATTCCCAAAAGTTTCGCCTGTGTAACGGTCAAAACCTAACGGCAGTATTTCAGTTTTCATACCGAGTCGGCGTATATGGTTTCGAATAATATCTCCATCGCCAATTACAGCTAATTGGGTATATACACTTTGTTCTTTAAATGCTATTTCTTTGTGTTCGTACATTTCTGGAGCTAAACGATTTAAGTAGATGCTTTTAAAGCGACCTTCTAACAACAATGCCGTAGGAATATACGATTTAGTAAAAAAGTCGGGATTGATTTTTTTCTTAATAATACCTAGGTTAATTTGTATAGGTGCATTAAGTGCCCTAGAACTTTGCGAAGTTGTTAGTAATACAGTTTTAATAATGGTAGAATCGTCGCCAACAGGATCGACACTAGATACAAATTGTCCTTTAACCAGGTTAACATTTTTGCCAATAGGATGTTTGGTATTGGGCAATAAAAGTGGAAAATAAACCCAAGGTGATGGGGTAAATTGTGGTTGTGTACCGGCAATAGCAGTGTTTACAGGGATAATTGCACATTGCACATCTTGTACAAGATTGGGATTGACACGGGCACCATATTTAAAAAGCTGATCGCTAATATTTAGATTTTTTATAGTTGCCATTACGGTACTTGAATAGGCAAGGCTATCCATATTTGCATCCACAGCATCAATTAACCAAATGACTTTACCACCGTACATAATAAATTGGTCGATTATGTACTTATCGAATTCGCTAAACATAGAATCGGGATTAGCAATAATAGCCAGATCGTATTTGTTAAATACACTTACTTTGTTATTGCTATCGAGTGTCCGGCTGGTTAAACTATATATTTGACTATCGAGACGTACACGCTCTACTTGAAAATATTCTGATAATGCGTTGGTAAAATCGGCTACTTCTTCAGCATCGCTTTCGCCATGTCCCTCAATAAAGGCAATGCGTTGACCAAAATCGTTTTTTAATTTTCGAATCGCATTTATAAGTGTAAATTCAACATCTTCGATAGAGGCATTTAAGTTTTCTTCGGGCGATAAATTTAAGCTGTTATGTAAAAAGTCAACGGCTATTTCATGACCAGCATAGCTTATAAGGGCTCCTGGAAAAATAATTTTTTCCGTAATTTTACCTTCATCGTCTTTTTCTTGAACATTTGTAGGGGTTAAGCCTTTTTGATACAATTGTTTGTATAGTTCTTTTTGTGTTTTTTTATCGCCAGTTTCGGCAGGATTAATGAATTCATATTGTACATTGTCGCCAGCATACGATCGAAAATCGTCGAGCATTTCTTTTATGCTGTTGCTTAATCGTTTGAAACCATAAGGTAAATCGCCATCGAGATATACTTTCACATAAACAATATCATTTAAATTGGTTAAAATTTTTTTGGTGGTATTAGTTAGGGTGTAACGTTTTTCGGCTGTTAAATCGATGCGGGTAAAAAAAAATGATGCAATATAATTTAGTAAAATAATGGTTATGAATACTATTATTAACTCTTTATATACTTGTCTTTTAAATGACTTACGTTGGTTTTTATTTATTTCCATTTTCTGCTAGTAAGTTTAGTTTTTGTTAATAATATAAAAATGCTAATAATGCTTAAAAAATAAATAATATCGCGTGTATCAATAACGCCGCGACTAATTGATTTATAATGTTCACTAATTCCTAGGTTATATATAATACTAGCAAAGTTTTTAAATATGGGTAATGAACCGATTGCATCGAAACTAAAAAAGAATATAAAGCAAATAACAGCTCCTAATAAAAATGCTATAATTTGATTTTCGGTTAGTGAAGATGCAAATAAACCAATGGAAACATATATGGCTGCTAAAAAAAATAAGCCAATGTATGAACCTAAAATGGCACCTGAGTCTAAATTACCAATAGGATTACCGTAATTATATATGGTAATATAATATACGATTGTAGGAATGAGTGCTAATAATACTAATAATAAACCCGTTGTAAACTTAGCCAAAACAATAGTTAAATCTGAAATTGGTTTAGCATAAAGCATTTCGAGTGTTCCTGTTTTTTTTTCTTCACTAAACAATCGCATAGTAACCGCAGGGACTAAAAATAAAAAAATCCATGGCGATAAAATGAATAAACTGTCGATATTGGCATAACCTATTTCGAGTAGATTAAATTGTCCGGGGAATACCCATGTAAATAAGCCAATAATGATAAGAAAAATAATGATTACCAGATACCCGGTTATTGAAGCAAAAAAGCTTGATAATTCTTTAATTAAGAGTGCTCGCATGTATTGAAATTTTAAAGTGCAAAATTAAATGTTTTTATGGTCCTAACTAATTTTACTCCAGTCAATTTTTTCATTCTTTAATTTTTTTAACTTATTAGCTAGCATGGGGAATTCAGATAAAAAGTTGTTATTGTTTAAAACATGTTGGGCATCGGAGCGTGCGAGATTCATTATGGGTTCATCGAATGTAAGCGAGGCAATTTTTAATTCAAAGGGCATACCGCTTTGTTGAGTTCCTTCGATATCGCCAGGTCCTCGAAGTTCTAAATCTTTTTCGGCTATATAAAAACCATCATTCGATTCTACCATAATGGCTATACGTTGGCGTGCTTCTTTGCTAAGCTCTTGTTTAGTCATAAGTATGCAATACGATTGTTCGTTGCCACGTCCAACTCGTCCGCGTAATTGATGCAATTGCGAAAGTCCAAATCGTTCAGCGCTTTCGATTACCATTACAGAGGCATTGGGAACATTTACGCCTACCTCAATTACAGTTGTCGCAATCATTATTTGTGCTTTACCTTCTACAAAATATTTCATCGAGAGTTCTTTATCTTGAGGTTTCATCTGACCGTGAACAACAGCAATAAAGTATTGGGGAGGTGGAAATTCACGCGAGTAACTCTCGTATCCATCTTCGAGATCTTTATAATCAAAGGTTTCTGACTCTTTAATGAGAGGAAAAACTACATATATTTGTCTTCCAAGTGCTATTTGTTCTTTTAAAAATTTAAATAGTGTTAGTCGTTTACTGTCGGTTAAATGGACTGTTTTAATAGGTTTTCTACCTGGAGGAAGCTCGTCTATAATAGAAACATCTAAGTCTCCATATACGGTCATTGCTAATGTTCGAGGTATAGGAGTTGCCGTCATTACTAAAACATGGGGTTCATTGGTGTTTTTTTGCCATAATTTTGCTCTTTGAGCAACACCAAAGCGATGTTGTTCGTCAATTATTACAAGACCTAAATTTTTAAATTGTACAGTATTTTCAATTAAAGCGTGAGTACCTAAAATAATGTGTACCTCACCCTTTAAAAGACCGCTATGTATAGTTTTACGTTCTGAGGTTTTTGATGAACCTGTTAATAGTTCAATCCGAATAGGTAAGTTTTTACATAGTTCATTAAGAGTAGCAAAATGTTGCTGAGCTAAAATCTCAGTAGGAGCCATTAAACATGCCTGATAACCATTATCGATTGCCATCAACATTGCCAAAAGAGCTACAACCGTTTTGCCGCTTCCAACATCTCCCTGTATGAGTCGGTTCATTTGCTTCCCTGAAGTTACATCTTTGCGTATGTCGCTTAGTACTTTAATTTGAGCTTGGGTAAGCTTAAAGGGCAATTGATGATATAATATTTTCGTGTAGTAATCTTTTTCTTTTGAAAATATAAAGCCGTTGATGTTGTTTAAACGATATTTTTTTAAACTTAAAATATTGAGCTGAATGTAAAATAACTCTTCGTATTTGAGTCGATATTGAGCCTTTTTTAACGTTTCGTAATTACTTGGAAAATGAATCTGTTGTAATGCTTCTTGTAAAGGGAGTAAGTTATTTTTATTTATTATTTCAATAGGAAGAGGATCTTGAATGAGTGAATAATATTGTTTAATTATGCTTTGTTGAATTTTTAATATGTTTTTTGAGTTTATTTGATGTTTCTTGAGTTTTTCAGGAATAGAATAATAAGGTTGTAACCCTTTATTTATGTTTTGTTCATAATTTATCCATAGTTCAATATCGGGGTGAGTAATATTAATGGAGCGATTAAATAATGTTGGCTTTCCTAAGATAACGATATTGGTATTTAAAGGTACTGATTTTTGAATCCATTGAAATGAATTAAACCAAATAAGCTCGATGGTTCCGGTATGGTCGGCAAAAATGCCAACCAATCGTTGAGCTTTACCATCACCCACTATTTTATAGTCGATTATTTTCCCTTTGAGCTGTACATAAGGAAGTTCTTCGTTTAATTCACTAATACTATAAAATTTGCTTCTATCGATATACTTATAAGGAAAAAAATAAAGCATGTCTTCAATAGTAAAAATATTCAAATACTTAGCAAAGAGTTCGGCACGTTTAGGTCCAACTCCAGTAACAAATTGAATATTATCGTTGATAGATGCCATTATTTTTGTATGCAAACTTACATTTTTTTACTCAATACTGAAAGCATATAAAATAAAAAAGAGGCTGACTTAATCTGAAGTCAGCCTCTTTTTTATTATTGTAAGTTTAACGAATTACCGATACTGCACCCGATTTGATATGTTCAACATTGCTGGGGTCATAGTATTTAACTAACCAAGTATAGGTGCCAATGGGTACATCTTTGTTGTTTTTAGCTCTGCCGTCCCAACCATATTTAGGAGGATCGTTAGGATCGTATTTGTCGGTTTCGTAAATAATTTCACCCCAACGATCATATATATACATTTTAAAATTCTTGGATGTAATGCCATTGCCAACAACATAAAAAATATCATTCAAATCGTCATTATCAGGCGAAATATAGGTAGGAGCGTAGAATGTGTATTCATCACGAACAGGTACATAGCTTCGAGCTGTGTCTTTACAACCATAATTAGTAACAGCTATCAGTTCTGCCAAATAATTGCCAATATGATGATACCAGTGATATGGATTTTGAGCATTGGATGAATCGCCATCGCCAAATGCCCAAATATACATATCGGCATCGGCTGATAGATTTGTAAACAATACTTCTGGGTCAACAATACTGGGCACGAGTGGTGAAAAAATAAAGCGAGCATCGGGAGTTGGATATACGCGAATCATGTCTTGGTATGTGTATGAGTTTATACATCCATGAGGACTGGTAATAGTTAGAGTAATATCATATAAACCATCGTTATTAAAAGTATGTACAGGGTTTTGGTCAAACGATATTTCACTTTGACTGCCATCTCCAAAGTTCCACTGATAGTTTTGACCGGGTGAGCTTACTTGTGGATGAAAAGTAACGGTTAGTGGTTCGCAACCGCTTACTATATCGGAGCTAAATTGTACTTCTGGTAAAGGATGTACGGTTATATAAACAGAATCATGGGCAACAGAACCGCAAACATCTTTTACATAAAGCATGTAATAGCCCGATTCTTGAGGATAAATGCTTACGGGTGGGGTAACTACTGTTCCGTCTGGCAATGTAATTAAATAGGGTGGACCACCTCCAGCATACATATTGGGGGTAAGTTGTACTTCTTGACCCGGACAAACAGCCATTGGAGAGGCCGTTACATCTACAACCAGTGGTGAAGAAACAGTTATATTAATGTTTACGGTATTGCTCGTGCATCCATGTGCATCAGTGGCAGAAACGGTGTAAGTGGTATTAGTTGTGGGTTGTATTCCTATAGAAGAATTCCCTGGGTTGCCATTCCAATAGAAGGTATAATTAGGAGTACCACCTGTGGCATTGGCAGTTAAATAAGCCCATTCGCCATTACAAATGTTATATAGGTTTTGAGCACTTACGACCAATGGGCTTGGTTCGTTTATAATAACCGATCCGGTTTTACTACATCCACGGGAGTCGGTAACTGTAACCGTATAATTACCAGCAGCTAAATGATTGAATTGTGAAATTGTATCGGTTATATTGGGAATACTATAGTACCAAGTTCCAACACCTCCAGTAATATATATAGTTATAGTACCGTCATTTGAACCATTACAGGTTAAATCGGTTTTGTCAATTTGGGTGATGACTAATTCGCTTGGTTCTGGAACCATGGCAGTTGCTGTAGAAGAACACCCATTGGCGTCAGTAACGGTTACAAAATGTGTACCTGCACATAAAGAATTATTGGTAGGCAAATCCGGTGTACCACTGCTCCAGTTGTATGCGTATGGAGGTGTGCCTCCCGATGCGGTTACAGTAGCTGAACCATTGCAATCGCCATAGCATTGTGTAGCTTGAATATTATTTATCTGCGAAGTTAATTCAGTGGGTTCATTTATGGTAGCAGAAGTAGTGGCAGTACATCCATTTACATCGAAGACAGTAACATCATATTGTCCTGCACATAAGCTTGTAGCGGTGGGGTTATTGGTGTTATTGGACCATGAATAAGAATAAGGAGCTACACCATTAGTTATTGTAACAGTTGCAGAACCGGTGCATTGTCCATGACATAATACATCAATAGTAGATGAAATGTTGGCTATAACTTGTGGTGTCTCTGTTAAAATAAAACTTTGAGTGGCTGTACAGTTGTTGGCATCGGCTACCGTTACATAGTAGTTGCCAGCACAAAGAGAGTTAATGCTTGGAGTACTAGCTAAGTTAGACCATTGATAAGTGTACGAAGTAGAGGTGCCACCTGTACCAGCTACTTGAATACTACCATTACACTGTCCGAAGCATGTTGGGTTAATAGTAGCAATAGTTTGAATATTTACAGCCGACGGTTCTGTTAATGTAAAATCGTGAGTTACTAAGCAACCATTTCCATCTGTAATGCTAACAGTATAAGTTCCTGCTGCTAAATTATTGGCAGTATCCGAAGTACTTACATTGTTTGTCCAATTATATGTATAGCTACCGGTTCCGCCTGTTACGCTAACGGTTGCCATACCACTATTATTTTGATAACAGGTTAAATTTGTTTGATTAGGAACTACCACAATGGGGTTAGGTTCGGTAACGGTAAAAGGGTAGGTAAGAGAGCAGTTGTTGACATCGGTAATGGTTACAGAATAAGTGCCGGCTGGGAATGGAGGTCCTGTTGTATTCGACCATTGATATGAATATTGAGGAGTGCCACCCGTAACATTGATTGTAACCGTACCATTTGTATCACTTGCACAAGTTACAGGGCTCACATTTACATTAGCATTTAGGGCAGGAGGTTGATTGATGGTAACGGTTGCTGTGTTAGAGGGACAATGGTTATCTACTATTTGAAGAGATATATTAATATTACCTGGGGTTGTCCAGGTAACTTGATAAGGACCTGAGCCCGAGCCCGAAACAATGGTAGCGTCGGTTCCAAAATTCCAGTTATAGTTTGCTGTTCCTGTGGCAGAACCGGTGAAAGTAATAGTTGAAGCTTGACCGTAACAATCGATAGGTGTTGCGGTAAACGATGCTACGGGCTGTTGTATAAATGTAATTACAACCGTATCTCTATCTTCGCAACCTGTTCCGTTCACTTCGTGCCAATCGTATGAATAAGTTCCTGCCTGACTTACTGTGACCGAGGTGTTTGCAGAATGATTATTTTGAAACGAAGATACTCCAGGTCCGCTTATTTGAGTCCATGTGCCAACTCCAAGTGAAGCAATAGCTTGAAGATTATAGTTTAAACCACAGATACTATCATCAGCACCAGCATTTGTTGTTGGCATAATACAACAATAAGGATGCCCATAAGGTAAAACGGTTAGAGTGTGCTGCGTTTGAGTAGAACTACATCCATTTTGCGTAACAGTTAACGAAATAGTGTAAGCTCCATCGTTGGTATATTGAACCACATAGGGTCCTTGTCCACTTCCGCTAATAACAGTTCCACCACCAAAATCCCATGTATAAGTGGCAGTTGCAGGTGCTGACCCTGTATACTGGATAGTGGTTGTGCTGTTGATGCAAATAGAATCGTTATAATTAAAAGTTGATGTTGGCTGTTGTATAAATGTAATTACAACCGTATCTCTATCTTCGCAACCTGTTCCGTTCACTTCGTGCCAATCGTATGAATAAGTTCCTGCCTGACTTACTGTGACCGAGGTGTTTGCAGAATGATTATTTTGAAACGAAGATACTCCAGGTCCGCTTATTTGAGTCCATGTGCCAACTCCAAGTGAAGCAATAGCTTGAAGATTATAGTTTAAACCACAGATACTATCATCAGCACCAGCATTTGTTGTTGGCATAATACAACAATAAGGATGCCCATAAGGTAAAACGGTTAGAGTGTGCTGCGTTTGAGTAGAACTACATCCATTTTGCGTAACAGTTAACGAAATAGTGTAAGCTCCATCGTTGGTATATTGAACCACATAGGGTCCTTGTCCACTTCCGCTAATAACAGTTCCACCACCAAAATCCCATGTATAAGTGGCAGTTGCAGGTGCTGACCCTGTATACTGGATAGTGGTTGTGCTGTTGATGCAAATAGAATCGTTATAATTAAAAGTTGATGTTGGCTGTGGTTCCACTGTAACGTCTTGAGTTGTTACAAAATCGCATAAGGTATCCGTAATAGTTATGGTACCATTGCATTTTAGTTTAAAATCATCAATATTCCATCCTTTGTAAGTTACACTTCCATCGGTAGTTCCAATTCCAAAACGTACCTTAAAATTGGAGTTATTGGTAGCCTGTGGAACCGAATAGGTTCTTAACGTCCAAGCTGTTTCGTTAAGCGATGAAGTATTAGTCCAAATTTGTTGCCATGCAGAGCCGTTATAAGCTTCAATATACATATGGTCGTAGGTTGGACTTTCAACACCGCTATGACTATAAAATTCGATATTACAGGTATTTAAGTTTGCGCAGTTTATAGTTGGGCTTGTAAGCCAATAAGTTTGAGTTAAGCTGTTTTGATAACATCCACCAAGCCAATTCCCGATAATGTAATTATCGGAAGTAGCTGTATGGTCTTGTGATGGGTCTTGACTTCCGCTACAACCCGAACTTCCTGTTGCCGATCCCCTTGTCCATTGAGTTCCATAACCTGTCCATCCTTTATCGGTAGAAAAGTCGTCGAAAAAGAAAGTTAACATTCCGGTAGCCGAGTTTGTAGTAACATAGTAATGGTGGTAAGTAATGGTATGTGTTCCCACGCCTGCAATAGATGGGTCAAATGCATTGCCCGATATTCCTGGACCCGAAAATACTCCAGGCGTAGGGCTGCCTGTTAAAGTCGAAGGAGCATCGGTTACACAATAAGTATTGTTTAATCCGCTAATAGACATAGTTGGAGGTGGATATACGGCAACATATACGCTATCTGATGCAGAAGCTGAGGTAACTGAAACTGTTGCAACAAAATATCCGCTTGTTTGAGCAGTTATGGTTGTGCTATATGTATTATTTGATACAACGTTGCCATTGTAAATACCTTGTATTACTTGGCTGGGAGGAGGGCAGAAAATTTGTACATTATCGAGCCCCCAGTGGTCGTAGTTGTTTCCTGATGTTACATCCTGATACCAGCTAAACCAAACAGTACCATTTACCGGCACGTTTTCGCAATAATGCTGCCAGGTGGTTAATACCGGATCGTATCCTCCATTAGGATCCCAATAATTTATATCGATCCATGGACCGCTTGGTCCTGCAGTAGAATATTGTAAATGTACCCCTTCAGTTGATTCGTCGGGTCCTTCGCAGGGTGATGAATTTGATTCAGAAGCGTATTTCATATCAAAACATATCTGACATTGTGTTGTTACATTGTAACCAACAGTTGTAAGCCTTCGTGGAAAGCTTGTTGCAGGTCCTATCCATAGGTATGTAGTTCCATCAGATCCTGGTCCGCAAGGATTATTAAACATAGGTGAAGCATTCGATGACCAACCTGTTCCTATGTTTCCGTTATTAAAATCGTTGTTCATCATATACGTAGGACATCCGGCATCGGGATAGGCAAAACTAACCTGATCGCCTTGACAAATTTTTATTGTATCAGGGTTTAATAAAAAATCGCCATTGTAATATACGGTATCAATGGTTAAAGAACATTGCGAAAAACCTTGAAATGACAACAAAGTATATAAAATGACTATCTGAAAAAATCTATTCATAGAATTCTACTTTAAAATTCACAATTTCAAATTTCGATAATACTGAACTTCGGTTGTTTTGCAATTGTTTAATATATACCATTAGTCCTTTGGGAGAGGTTTTATCGCAATTCCCTTCGATGCTTTCCGAAGGAGCTAATTCGATGGTATAAGTATTTTCGGAAGTTTTGGGTTTGTCGCATGTTACACATGCGCCGTTGAGCCAATTATCTATATTCCAACTTATAGTTGCATGCAGGTTAGTAGTATTGACCAATTGTAATTGATAAAATAGCTGATGAATGCCATTTGCATTGTCATGACATTCTATTTCGCGAGCGAATATCTGAATACCTTGTTCTTCTTTAATAATCTTTATAGGATTATTTTGGCTCAACATCACTTGTTGACCTAATAGGGCAAAAAATGCAAAAACAAAAATGGTTCTCATAAAAATTTATTTTTAGACGTTGATTTTCTGAATTGGTTGCCAAGATAGCTATTATTTTGTGAGACCTTTGCAAAATTATATTATTTTTTTGATATATCAAAAATATTTGCCTAAAATTGAATTTTTAAGGTAATGATTCAAATTGCAGGACGATTTTATTCAAAAAAACATCTTTTTTAAAGCCAAA
>JABUFC010000025.1 GCA_013314715.1 Bacteroidales bacterium
ATCGGCACCTATACATGGAGGGCTGTGTTTAGAGATAGTTTTGATAAGTTACACGAAGAAACAGGTTCGGTTACGATTGTAAGATAATTTACATAGCGAAAAAGCAACCTTTGGGTTGCTTTTTCGTCTATAAAAAAGTTATATTTTGAACATTTGTATATATATTTGAAAAATTTTAAAACTATGCATCGATTATTTTATTTTGTAGTTTTTCTATTGATTTATCACCCATCATTTTCGCAATGGACAAAAACTTGGGGTGAAGAAAAGGCTTTTATTGAAAATAAAGGACAATTTGAAGCATTGTATTCCATTCCTGATAAAAGTCCCATACTCTTTGCTTATGATGGAGAAAAAGAAGACTATTTTTTTACCAAAAATAAATTAATTTTCAGATTTATCACCATTGAAAAAAAAGAAAAAGAAGAAAATGAATTTGAAGAGATGCAAAAATTTGCTAAAAAAGGATTAACTGCTGCTGAATGGCATAAACATGAAGTTGAGGAAATGAGTGGAAAATTAAAAAAAGAATTTATTACAGCTGAGTGGATCGATGCAAATCCCAACGTAGAAGTTATTGCAGACAAAAAAACATCCTATTACCACAACTACTCTTATAAAAAAAATAACCAGTGGAAAGAAATAAACTTCATACCTTCTTACGAAAAAATTACATATAAAAATCTGTATCCAAACATTGATGTAATATATGAATTTCACCCCAAAGAAGGAATAAAATATTCCGTTTATATTCACCCCGGAGGTGATATATCCAAAATAAAACTCCGGTATTCTCATCCCATAAAAATCAATTCAGAGGGAAATATTATTATAAAATCAAAATTAGGACAAATAATAGAATATGCTCCAGTTTCATTTTATAGCGATAATAAACAAAAAATTACAACTTCATTTGTTGATGATAAAAACATAATTAGCTTTAAATTTTTTGAACATGTAAATGCAAATAAAACTATAATTATCGATCCCTGGGTTGTAAGTACCACATTTAATTCATCTACAGCTGCATGGGAAGTAGAAACTGATCAATCGGGAAATGTATATGTTATAGGTGGTGAAACACCTATGAAATTACAAAAATATAATAGTAGTGGTGTTCTTCAATGGACCTATACTACTTCTTGGGATACTGCCAGCGTATGGCTTGGTACTTTAGCTACTGATAATACTGGTAATAGTTATATTACTTCTGGAGTTTCTCCAGAAATAAAAAAAATAAATTCAACAGGAACTTCAGTATGGTCAAATACAGGCTTAAATAGTTCATGCGAATATTGGTCAATTACTTTTAATTGCGATAAAACTAAACTTATTGTTGGTGGAACATACGTTCCTAATATGTTAAGTATGGATTTTTCTTCAACTATCTATGATATTGATATTAATAATGGTAACGTGCTTGGTCATGTTGAGTTTGAAACAACAAATATAGGAGGAGTTCAAATTCCACCTGTAACTCCAATTGAAGTTCGCTCAATTTCAGCATCTAAAAATGCCAAATACATATATCTAACTCATAATTCAGTAGGTGCCATTAATCAAAATATTTCATTATGCCCAACTGATCAACCTGTTTTTCATATTGACAATGGGCATCATTTAGGATACAAGTGTGAAAATTATTTACCGGCGACTCAAAACGGTGGTGGATTAAAAGCAATCATTTCGAATGATAATTTCATTTATACACATGCCGGCGATAAAATTTATAAACGCTCATTATTCAACGGTAGTTTGATCGCTCAAGCTAATATACCCAATGGAGGAGCTACATCAACTCTTGGAGCATTAGTTGTTGAAAATAGTGGACTTGCTGTGGATAATTGTGGAAATGTTTATGCCGGCTCAAAGAATAAAGTCATAAAGTTCGACCCTGATCTTAATATTTTAGGTCAATATAATGTAAGCATGACGGTTTATGATGTTGCTGTTAACAATAATGGAGAAGTTGTTGCCGTTGGTGCTCAATCTGATAATCAAGCTACCAATAGAAATGGTAAAATTGAATCTATTAATGCGAGTGCTTGTGCTCAATATTACCCAATATGCTGCGATGCCAATATTTGCCCAGTAGGTCCATTCTGCCCTACCGATGCTCCTGTTAATTTAATTGGTGGCACTTCTGGTGGTACATGGAGCGGACCCGGTATTACAAATCCAACAGCCGGTACCTTTGACCCTTCGGCAGCTGGAGAAGGCATCCATACTATTTATTATACCTTAAGCTGCGGTACAGATTCAGTAGAAATCACTGTACTCGCATGTACACCTATCACTGTTTGCTTTGATGGAACGAATCTACAAGCTTCAGGTGGTAGTAACACTATACAATGGCAAACGCAAACGCAAACCACATCTACACCTGCAAATGCTGCCGAATGTATTGCTTGTGGTGGAACTCCAGTTACAGCTCCTATAATTGGAACCTATTTAAGCTGTGATCCCCCTGTATGTACCATAACCTCATGGACTACCTATGCTACTGGTTATACAGCTTCTCAACCTTCTTCATGGCCATTACAAGTTACAGACGGAACAAATACACTAACATACAACGACCTCGCTTCGATACCATCATGCGGTAACTGCACACCACCTACACTTTCGAATACAGTTACCAATGAAACTTGTATCGGTTCAAATAATGGAGCCATCAATCTAACCGTTAATGGAACCAGTACCTATACCTATCATTGGACTGGACCTAATGGTTTTACCTCCAATGTAGAAGACCCCAGCAATTTAGCTCCTGGAACTTACAACGTAACTGTAACTGATGCTACCAATTCAACATGTACCGCAACGGCTACTATTACCGTAAATGCAGGAAGCCCCAACCCTACTCCAACCATATCAGGCTCAACCACTTTTTGTGTCGGAAGTTCAACTACCCTCGATGCAGGAAGTTATAGCTCATATCTGTGGTCAAATAATGCTACTACCCAAACCATTAGCGTAAATACAGCTGGACCGTATTCGGTAACGGTTACAAATGCAAATGGATGTACCGGTGTGGCATCGGTTAACGTTACTCAATCAAATAGTTTATCACCAAACATTATTGGAACCTTAGCAATTTGCTCTGGCGCTTCAACAATTTTAGATGCAGGAACCGGTTATGCCAGTTATCAATGGAGCACAACAGAAACAACACAAACCATCACTGTTACAACCGCTGGTCAATACTCAGTAACTGTATCGGACGCAAGTGGATGTACTGGTATTGATCAGGTTAATGTGCAGGTATCTACCAATCCCACACCTACAATAACAGGGAATACAAACATTTGTGCAGGTTCATCTACAACACTTGATGCCGGGAACGGTTATGCTTCATACCTATGGAGCAATAATGCACAAACTCAAACAATAACAGTAAATACAGCAGGAAACTTCTCTGTTACTGTTACTAATAGCGATGGATGCTCAGGTTCCGCACAAGTTACTGTAAATGTTACCAACAACCCCAATGCAAATGCTGGAATTGACGGAAACACTTGTGGATTCACTTATACGCTTAATGCAATTCCTTCAGGCGGCAGCACTGGTGTTTGGACATTTAACGGACCCGGCAGTGCAACATTCTCATCCAATACCGATCCTCAAGCAACAGTAAATGTTAGTACCCCCGGTACTTATCACTTTATATGGACCGAAACAGTTTCGAGCAACTGTACGGGTTCAGATACCGTTCAAGTCAATTTCTATACTGCTCCAACCAGTTCATTTACAGCTACAACTATTAACTGTATGGGAGGCAGCTCTACTATAACCTATACTGGAACAGGAAGCTCTAACGCTTCGTTCAATTGGTCGTGGGATGGCGGCAATGCAATACCAGGTAATGGCATAGGCCCTCATATTGTATCGTGGACTACACCAGGAACATATACCATTACCCTAACTGTTAGCGAAAATGGTTGTACTTCAAGCCCAACTTCCATTCAGGTTACTAACCCAAGCGGAATGACTTCTTCCATTACTAAGACTGATATTGTTTGTTATGGTCAAACATCCGGAAGTATTAATTTAACTGTCAATGGAGGAACCTCTCCTTACACATACCATTGGAACAATGGTGCAACCGTAGAAGATTTAATCAATATTCCTGCAGGCGACTACTTTGTTACGATAACCGATGCCGGTGGATGTAGTATAACAGATGGCACTTCTATAAGTTCACCCAACGAGTTAACTATTGCTATTACCCCAAGTCAATCAATATGCTTTGGACAATCTGCCACGCTAAATATAACAGCAACCGGTGGCACAGCTCCTTATACATATTATTGGAACAATCAGGCTTCGAATGCAACAATAACCATTAATCCTCAAAATACAGTTACTTATTCAGCGTATGCTATTGATGCCAATGGCTGTATGAGCAACCAATTATCAACTACTGTTTATGTATCTGGACCTCTTCATGTCGATTTAATTGCTAACCCTACCCGAATATGTCCGGGTGAAGTTGTATTATTAAGCCCTGTCGTATATGGGGGTGTTGGTGCTCCTTACACACTTTATAATCAAAATGGTGATATAGTAACTAACCCGATATACATTTATCCTAACCATACCGGTTATTATTGGATAAAAGCCGAAGATGCATGTGGCACTTCGGACTCAGCCGGTGTAACCATCACCGTTTTACCATTACCACCTGCTGGAGCACTTGCCGATACCGTTCAAGGTTGTGAACCATTGACGGTTCATTTTATTGAGGTTAACCCCGATAGTGGTCGCACTTATGTTTGGGATTTTGGCGATCAAAGTAACCTTTCCTTAGCTAAAAATCCAACTCATACTTACACTCAACCGGGCACGTTTAATGTAACACTCACCGTTACTTCACCCGAAGGATGTAAAACGGTAGCAACCTATAATAATATGATAACTGTATGGCCTGCCCCCAATGCGCAATTTATCTGGAATCCTGAATATGTATCGGAAGTTAAACCCGTTATTGATTTCACCAATTTATCTACCTTAGCTATAGCTTATCGTTGGATTTTTGGTGACGGTGATTCCACCAATCTGATGAATCCGTCTCATCGTTTCCCACAAGCAGGTAATTATGAAGTGTTGCTTCTGGCATATAGCGATAAAGGTTGTATTGATTCAGCTAAAGCCATCATAAAAGTTTTAAAAGAATATACCTTTTACGCACCTACCGGTTTTAGTCCAAATGGCGATGGAATAAACGACTACTTTTATATCATGGCTCATTCTATTATTGAAGAAGATTTCAAAATTGAAGTTTATGACCGTTGGGGCGAGGTTATTTGGAGCTCAGATAAATTCTATTTAGATGCTGAACAAAGTGACAAATGGGATGGTAGCGTTAAAGGCGGAGAAATTGCCCCAGTTGGCACCTATACATGGAGGGTTTTATTTAGAGACGATCAACATAGATTACACGAAGAAACCGGTGCCATAAACATTATTCGATAATAAAATTGTTTAAATTTACTTTGTCCTAAATATTCATTTTTAAATGCGTAATCGATAAAGTGCTTTTAATTCATTTTAAAACTTTAGAATTGAATCAATTACTAAATCGGAATCATCCTAACTAAATCAAGTAGTTCGTCTCATAGTTCGCTCCTATTGGTTAACTTTGAATTAACCAATGTAAAGTAAATATCAAGACCTTTGTAACACTTCTTTTTTTGGTCGAGGCCAACCCTTTTGTCGTCATTCTGAGCTTGTCGAAGAATGACTCCAATGCTTATTAAGGTTTGTGAATGGTTATACCTCGACAGGCTTGATATGACGGTGGGTGTAGGGTTTATTCTTCTAAAAATATTACTATTTTTATTAGCCTGATTGTATTTTTTTTTGCAAAACTTCTTTTTCGTTTTTTCGCACGTAGTGAAGCAATCTATAAATTATTGAAAATAAGATTGATTTTTTTATTGCAATAACGAATACTGTTGTTTTATTTTAGTTTTGCAAAGGTCACATATCTTCATTATACGCATTATATATCAGATATGAATAGTAATTACAAATAATCGCTGCTTTATAGAATAAAAAAAGGCTACCTTTTTGAGGCAGCCACTTTTTTAGACATATAAATATTGTAAAATTATTCTTGTGTGTTTGTGTCGTTATTATCAGCAGCCGTATTTTCTGAATTAGTTGTAGCTTTTTTCTTAGCTCCACCAGCACGTCGAGTACGTGGTTTCTTAGCTTTTGTTGTTTCTGTTTTAGCTGATAACATATTTTCATTGTAATCAACTAATTCGATTCTACACAGTTTTGCATTATCACCAGGTCTTGATTCCAGTTTTAAAATACGTGTATATCCACCTGGTCTATCAGCAACCTTTTTTGAAATTTCCTTAAACAATTCGCTAACAGCTTTTTTATCTTTTAAGCTGCTGAATACATGGCGTCTATTCGCTGTGGTATCTTCTTTAGATTTTGTAATTAAAGGCTCAACAAAAGTTCTCAAAGCCTTTGCTTTTGCTACCGTTGTAGTAATTCCTTTATGAAGAATAAGAGAAACAGCCATATTGGCTAACATAGCCTTACGGTGCGAACTGGTTCTTCCTAAATGATTAATTTTCTTTCCGTGTCTCATTGCTTTAATCTTTGTCTAATTTATACTTAGAAATATCCATACCGAACATTAGTCCCATATTAGTTAAAAGGTCCTCAAGTTCAGTTAATGATTTTTTACCAAAATTTCTAAACTTTAATAAATCGTTCTTATTAAAGGTTACTAATTCACCCAACGTTTCAATATCGGCTGATTTTAAGCAGTTAAGTGCTCTTACCGATAAATCCATATCTGTTAATTTAGTTTTTAATAACTGACGCATCCGGAGTGTTTCTTCGTCGAATTCGTCGTTATCGAGCTGTTCATCATGTTCAAATCCGATTTTTTCATCGGAGAATAACATAAAATGATAAATTAAAATCTTTGCTGCTTCTTTTAAAGCATCTAAAGGGAGTATTGAACCGTCGGTATCTATTTCTATAATAAGCTTTTCGAAATCGGTTTTTTGTTCAACGCGAACATTTTCAACGTAATATTTAACATTCTTAATAGGAGTAAAGATAGAATCCATTGGAATGATGCCGATTTCCATGTCGTCGGTTTTGTTTTCTTCGGCAGTAACATAACCTCTTCCTTTATTGATCCACAATGTTAAATGTAACTTAACATTGGGTTCCATATGGCATATTTCCAATTCTGGATTTAAAACAGTAAAACTGGTCAAAAATCGGGTTATATCACCAGCCTTAAAAGTATCTTGTCCGCTTATGGTAATATTGATAACTTCATTATCAATACCATCCAATTGTCTTTTAAAACGAACTTGTTTTAGGTTTAAAATTATTTCAGTTACATCTTCAACTACCCCTTTTATAGTAGAAAATTCATGGTCAACTCCATCAATTTTCACGCGTGTAATTGCATAACCTTCTAATGATGAAAGTAATACTCTTCTGAGCGCATTACCGACCGTTAATCCGTATCCAGGCTCTAAAGGACGGAATTCGAATTTTCCGTGCTTGTCGGTAGACTCGAGCATTAAAACTTTATCAGGTTTTTGGAAAGCAAGTATTGCCATATTATTTTAAGTATTTTATTTTGAATACAATTCGACGATAAGTTGTTCTTTAATATTTTCGGGGATAGCTTCACGTTCGGGTAACATTACATATTTACCGGTCATTGTTGTAGCATCCCATTCTAACCATGGATATTTAGTATGATTGGCATGAGCAAGTGAATTTGTAACAACTTCTAATGATTTTGAACGTTCACGAACAGATACCAAATCACCAGGTTTTAATATCATTGAAGGGATATTAGAAACTCTATTGTTTACTAATATGTGACGATGGCTAACAAGTTGACGAGCTGCATCGCGCGTTGGTGCAATTCCTAAACGATATACTATATTATCTAAACGTGATTCGAGTATTTGTAATAATACTTCACCTGTAACGCCTTTTTTGCGTATAGCCATGCCGAAATATCTACGGAATTGACGTTCTAAAACTCCGTAGGTATATTTTGCTTTTTGTTTTTCTCTTAACTGAACACCATATTCTGTTGTTTTTCTACGACGGTTAACGCCGTGCATTCCAGGTTGATGTTTTTTGCGTTCAAATACTTTATCGGGTCCGTATATAGGTTCACCGAATTTTCTAGCTATGCGTGTTTTAGGTCCTTTATATCTTGCCATTTACCTATTATTTTAAGATTAAACTATACTCTTCTTCTTTTTGGAGGACGACAACCATTATGGGGTAATGGAGTAACGTCAATGATTTCAGTAACTTCTATTCCAACTGATGCGATAGAACGAATAGCAGATTCACGTCCAGCTCCAGGTCCTTTAACGAATACTTTTACTTTACGTAATCCTAAATCGTAAGCTATTTTAGCACTTTCTTCAGCTGCTACTTGTGCAGCATAAGGAGTGTTCTTTTTTGAGCCTCTGAATCCGTTTTTACCTGCTGATGACCACGAAATAACTTCGCCATCATTGTTTGTTAGGCTAACGATTACGTTGTTGAAAGAAGTATGGATGTGTGCTTGTCCAACTGCTTCAACTTTAACATTTTTTTTCTTTGTTACTTTTGCTGTTTTTTTTGCCATAAGTCAATTCAATTATTTAGTGGCTTTCTTTTTATTTGCTACGGTTTTCTTTCTTCCTCTACGTGTACGGGCATTGGTTCTTGTTCTTTGTCCACGAACAGGTAAGCCTGCTCTATGACGAACACCGCGATAACAACCAATATCCATTAAACGTTTAATATTTAGTTGAACTTCGGAACGTAACTCACCTTCTATTTTAAGGTTTTGAGCAATGTAATTTCTTATTTTTGTCATTTGCTCGTCGTTCCATTTTTCAACTTTTAGGTTTGGATCAACACCTGTTTCTTTTAAAATTTTCTTTGCTGTACTACGGCCAATGCCAAAAATGTACGTAAGCGATATTTCGCCTCTTTTCTTATCCGGTATGTCTACACCTGCGATACGTGCCATATTATTTTTTCTTTAAAAAGGTTACAAAATTAATAAATTATCCTTGACGTTGTTTATACTTAGGATTTTTTTTGCTAATAACATAAAGACGACCTTTACGTCTTACAATCTGGCAGTCTTCACTTCGCTTTTTAATAGAGGTTCTTACTTTCATTTTTCTTTAATTTTATTTGTATCTAAAACTTATTCTTCCCTTTGTTAAATCGTATGGCGACATTTCAACGCGTACTTTATCTCCAGGTAAAATACGAATATAATTCATTCGCATTTTTCCAGAAATATGCGCTGTAATGATGTGACCATTTTCTAACTGCACTCGAAACATCGCATTCGATAATGCTTCTATAATGGTTCCATCTAATTCTATGGACGGTTGTTTTGCCATACTTACATTTTAATTGTTTTCTATATATTTATATGTTGTTAATATTTCTGTTTTATCTTTTAATATGGCAACAGTGTGTTCAAAGTGTGCACTAGGTAACAAGTCTTTAGTAACTATTGTCCAACCATCGCTTTCTTGAAACACGTCTTTTTTGCCCATATTAATCATTGGCTCAATTGCAATGGTCATTCCTTCTTTTAATGCAACACCTTTTCCAGCTTTGCCATAGTTAGGAATTTGAGGTTCTTCGTGTAAAGATTTTCCGATACCATGTCCAACTAATTCTCGAACTACTGAGAAACCATTTCTTTCGGCATACGTTTGTATGGCAGATCCTATATCACCAATTCTTTTTCCAACTTTAGCTTCGTTTATGCCCAAATATAAACATTCTTTGGTAACATTAACCAATTTCTGAACATTTGGGTGTACATTGCCCACTATAAACGTATAGGCCATATCGGAATGATAACCTTTATACTTAACACCTCCATCAACGGAAATAATATCGCCTTCTTTTAAGGTATAATTAGAAGGTATTCCATGTACTACCTGATGATTAACAGATATACATAATGTAGCAGGATACCCACTATATCCCTTAAAATTTGGCTTTGCACCTTTTGAAAGAATGAACTCTTCTGCAGCTATATCTATATCTTTAGTTTTTACACCTGGTTTTATAAATTGTTTGATAAAACCAAATGTTTGAGATAGAATTTCTGCACTTTCTTTCATTATTGCAATTTCTTCCGCTGTTTTAATAAAAATCATCAAAGAACCTAATTTATTAAACTACATTGCAGCAACACCTGCTGAACGTCCTTTTATACGACCACTTTTGGTAAAACCATCGTAATGACGCATAATTAAATGGCTTTCTATTTGTTGCAATGTATCTAATACTACACCAACCAAAATTAATAATGATGTTCCACCGAAAAATTGTGCAAATTGATTATTAATTCCAAGCAATACAGCAAATGCTGGCATAATAGCTACAATACCTAAAAACACAGAACCTGGTAATGTGATTCGCGACATGATGGTATCAATAAATTCAGCAGTTTTTTTACCTGGTTTCACACCTGGTATAAATCCACCATTTTTTTTCATATCATCCGCCATTTGAATAGGGTTCATAATAATGGCAGTATAAAAATATGTGAAAATAATGATAAGTATGAAAAATAGAAAATTATACCAAAAACTTGTGTAACGTGTAAACGACGCTGCAAAACCCGATGTTGAATTTGTAAATCCAATGATAATGGTAGGTATAAACATAAGTGCCTGTGCAAAAATAATGGGCATAACACCTGCAGCATTTATTTTTAAAGGAATATATTGACGAACTCCACCATATTGTTTATTACCAACAATACGTTTTGCATATTGTACAGGAATTCGACGAGTTCCTTGAACTAATAAAATACTTCCAGCAATAACTAACAATAAGAATAAAATTTCAATTAATAATACAATTAGTCCACCATTTCCTTGTAAGCGTGATGCAAATTCAGCTCCAAAAGCCATGGGCAAGCGAGCAATAATACCTATCATGATGATAAGAGAAATACCATTACCTATTCCTTTATCGGTTATTTTTTCGCCTAACCACATAACAAAAATAGTTCCAGCTGTTAGTATAATCATACTGGAAATAGTAAAGGCTCTTCCACTTATAACAAAAGCAGATTCGGGTAGCTGATAATGTAAATTGGTTAAGTAACTAGGAGCTTGCAAAAAGAGTATGAGAACAGTTAAATAACGAGTAATTTGGTTAATTTTTTTACGTCCACTTTCACCTTCTTTTTGTAAACGTTGAAAGTATGGAATAGCAATTCCCAAAAGTTGTACAACAATAGAAGCTGAAATGTAAGGCATAATACCCAATGCAAAAATAGAAGCATTAGAAAATGCTCCACCTGAGAACATATCTAATAACCCTAATACGCCTTCAGATGTTTGACGTTTTAAATTTTCTAATTGTGATGGGTCAATACCAGGTAATACCACAAATGAACCCAATCTATAAATCAATAAAATTCCAAGAGTATAAAAAATACGAGTTCTTAACTCTTCAATTTTATATATATTTTTTAATATTTCGATAAATCGTTTCATGTACTATAATTTAGTCACTTTACCATCAACAGCTAAAATTGCTTTTTCGGCAGTTGCACTAAAAGCATGTGCTTTAACTTCAACCTTTTTTGTTAATGTACCAACACCTAATATTTTTACTAAACAGTTTTTAGGTATTAATCCATATTCGTACATTAATTCAGGATCAATAACCGTAACATTGGTATCGTTAACTAATTGTTCAATAACTGCAATATTAACGGCTTTATATTCTTTACGGTTAATATTTTTGAATCCAAACTTTGGGGATGTACGTTGTAAAGGCATTTGACCTCCTTCAAAACCTCTTTTTCGACTATAGCCCGAACGTGATTTAGCACCTTTATGACCACGTGTAGATGTACCTCCTTTACCAGAACCTTCACCACGTCCTAAACGTTTTTTTTCACGATGTACTGAACCTTCAGCCGGTTTTAAATTACTTAAATCCATATCTTCAATTTTTATAAATATTCAACTTTAATTAAATGTTTAACTTTTTTAATCATCCCTTCGATTTGTGGTGTAGCTTCGTGTTCAACAGTTTGATGCATTCTTTTTAAACCTAGCGCATCGAGTGTTGCACGTTGTCTGGGATCTTGTCCGATTCTACTTTTGGTTTGTGTAATTTTAACTCTTTTCATAATTAGCTAGCTTAACCGTTAAAAACTTTATCAATTGGAATATTTCGTTGTTGAGCTACTGTATATGCGTCTCTCATTTCTGTAAGAGCTTTAATAGTAGCTTTAACTAAATTATGAGGATTGGAGCTTCCTTTAGATTTAGCAAGCACATCTTTTATACCAACGCTTTCTAAAACTGCACGCATAGCACCACCGGCTTTTACACCTGTACCACTGGATGCAGGTTTAAGAAATACATGAGCACCACCAAATTTAGCTTCTTGTTCGTGTGGTATAGTACCTTTTAATATGGGGACTTTTATTAAATTCTTTTTTGCTTCTTCAACAGCTTTAGCAATTGCTGTGGTTACTTCGTTAGCTTTACCTAAGCCATAACCAACAATACCATTTTCGTTGCCTACAACAACGATAGCTGCAAAGCTAAAATGACGACCACCTTTTGTTACTTTGGTAACTCTATTTACAGCGACTAAGCGGTCTTTTAATTCTAAGTCGGTTGTTTTTATTTTTCTAATTCCTGTTAACATAAGCATTAAAATTTAAGTCCTCCTTCGCGAGCAGCATCAGCCAAAGATTTAACTCTTCCATGGTATAAATAACCATTTCTATCGAATACAACAGATGTAATACCGGCTTCGATAGCTTTTTTTGCGATTAATTTACCAACCTCAGCAGCTTTTTGAGTTTTATTACCTTGAATTTGCATAATTTCTTTTACTCTGGATGATGCAGAAACCAAAGTTTTTCCGTTTAAATCGTCAATGATTTGAACAGAAATATGGCTATTGCTGCGAAAAACTGACATTCTAGGTTTTTCGGTTGTTCCGTAAATTTTTTTACGGATTCTCATTTTAATTTTTTTTCTGCGTTCTAATTTTGTGTTTGCCATAGTTTAATATTATTTAGCAGCAGATTTTCCTGCTTTACGACGTAATACTTCTCCAACGAATTTAATACCTTTACCTTTATATGGTTCGGGTTCACGATACGAACGTATTTTGGCTGCAATTTGCCCTACGAGTTGTTTATCCGCACTTTTTAGTGTGATAATAGGATTACCTCTACGTTCTGTTACTGCTGTTACTGTAACTTCTTTGGGCATTTCGAAAATAATATCGTGCGAATATCCCAACGAGAGAGTTAAAAGCTGACCATTAGCTTCGGCTTTATATCCAACTCCAACTACTTCTTGTTGTATCGTCCAGCCTTGCGAAACACCTATAACCATATTATTTATTAAGGAGCGATATAATCCATGTAAGGCTCGATGTTGTTTTTCATCACTTGGACGCTCAATTGTTATAATATTGTTTTCAATATTAACTTTAAATGATGGATCTATTTTTTGTGTTAATTCTCCTAAAGCTCCTTTAACTTTTACAACACCGTCTTGATAAGTAACTTGTACTTTATCGGGTATTTGTATGGGTAATTTACCTATTCTTGACATGGTCTTTATTTTTTAATTTTTAATATACGTAGCATATAATTTCTCCACCAATTCCTTTTTGACGAGCTTCTTTATCGGTAAGCAGTCCTTGAGATGTAGAGATAATAGCAATTCCTAATCCGTTAAGTACACGAGGTAATGTTTTACTGGGTGAATATTTTCTTAAACCAGGGGTACTTACTCTTTTTAAGTTTTTAATAGCTGATTCTTTGGTATCGGGGTTGTATTTTAATGCGATTTTTATGGTTCCCTGAACTCCATCGTCTTCAAACTTATAATTTAAGATATAACCTTTTTCGAATAAAATTTTGGTTATTTCTTTTTTCAAATTTGAAGCTGGTATTTCAACCACACGATGTCTTGCCTTTACGGCATTTCTGATACGGGTCAGATAATCTGCAATTGGATCGGTCATTTTATAATTATTTTTTAAGGTTACCAACTAGCTTTTTTAACTCCGGGAATAAGACCATTAGAAGCCATTTCGCGGAAAGTAATACGGCTTAAGCCAAATGTACGCATATAGCCTTTGGGACGCCCTGTTAACATACAGCGATTATGTAATCTGGTTTTAGAGCTATTGCGAGGTAATTTTTGTAATGCTGTATAATTACCTTCAGCTTTGAGTTGTTTACGAATTTCTTCGTATTTATCATACAAAGCTTTGCGTTTGCGTTCGCGGGCTTTCATTGATTCTTTTGCCATATTCTAATTCTTTTTAATATTTTTAAATGGAATTCCAAAATGTTTTAACAATGCGAATGCTTCCTCGTCGGTTTTGGCTGTAGTTGTAAAGGTAATTTCCATGCCTTTAATTTTAACTACTTTATCGAGGTCTATTTCGGGAAAGATGATTTGTTCTGATACGCCTAATGTATAATTACCACGTCCATCAAGCTTAGTATTAACGCCTTTAAAATCGCGAATACGTGGCAATGATATACAAATAAGACGTTCAAGAAATTCGTACATTCTATCTTTGCGAAGTGTAACTTTAACACCGATAGGCATGCCTTTACGAAGCTTAAAATTAGATATGTCTTTTTTAGACATTGTAATTACAGGTTTTTGTCCTGTAATAGCAGATATTTCGTTAACTGCAATTTCAATAAGCTTTTTATCTGCAACGGCTTCGCCTAATCCTTGATTTACAACAATTTTTTCTAAACGAGGAACCTGCATAATAGATTTATACTGAAATTCTTTCATTAAGGCAGGAACTATTTCCTCGGCATATTTTTTTCTGAGTGATGGTACGTATTCCATTACTTAATCTCCTCTCCAGATTTTTTAGCTATACGAACTAATTTATTATCATTGTTTAAACGACGTCCAATACGAGTTGGTTTGCCTGTTGAAGGATCTTTTAACATTAGATTAGAAACATGAACAGGAGCTTCTTTTTTAAGTATACCACCTTGTGGGTTTTTAGCATTGGGTTTTGTGTGCTTAGATACTAAATTTACACCCTCAACAATAGCGGTATTTTTTTCGTAATTAACAGAAAGAACTCTTCCTTCTTGACCTTTTGAATCGCCTGCTATTACTATAACAGTGTCGCCTTTTTTTATGTGCATCTTCTTTGCCATAGCGTATAATGTATTAAAGCACTTCGGGTGCTAATGAAACAATTTTCATGTATTGTTTTTCGCGAAGTTCGCGAGCTACAGGTCCAAATATACGAGTTCCGCGTATTTCATCGGCCTGATTTAATAATACTACCGCATTATCATCAAATCTGATATATGAACCATCGCGGCGGCGTATTTCTTTTTTTGTTCTTACAACAACAGCTTTTGTAACTGTTCCCTTCTTAATTTCTGAAGAAGGTATAGCCGATTTAACAGTAACAACAACCTTATCGCCAACAGTGGCATATTTTTTTCCGGAACCACCAAGTACTCTAATACAAAGTACTTCTTTGGCTCCGCTATTATCGGCAACTACTAATCTTGATTCTTGCTGTATCATAATTATTTAGCTCTTTCTATTATTTCTACTAATCGCCAGCATTTATTTTTGCTTAATGGTCTGGTTTCCATGATTTTTACTACATCGCCAATGTTGCTTTCATTTTTTTCATCGTGTGCCATGTAGCGTGTAGTTTTGTTAACAAATTTACCGTATTTTGGGTGTTTTACTTTTCGTTGTTCAGCAACAACAATAGATTTATTCATTTTATTGCTAACAACAACACCTATACGAACTTTTCTTGAATTTCTATTTTCCATGCTTAAGAAATCTATTTATTTTGTTCTTTTAATTGACGTTTACGTAACTCAGTCATCAAACGTGCAATAGTGCGACGTGTTTGACGAATTTTCATCGGATTATCAAGAGGATTAATATGATGATTAAGTTTCATTTTGGTAAGCATCATCTTTTCATCTTGAATTTTTTCGATGAGTTCTTTGGTTGTTAAGTCTATTATTTCAACTTTTTTCATAATTATAAAGTTTCAGTATAGTTTGGGTGAATAATTAACTTAGTATTAACGGGCAATTTTTGTGCACCTAAACGTAAAGCTTCTTTTGCAACTTCTAATGATACACCGTCAATTTCGAACAAAATACGACCTGGTGTAACAGGGGCAACGAAGCCTTCGGGGGCACCTTTACCTTTACCCATACGAACTTCTGCGGGTTTCTTTGTAATAGGTTTATCGGGAAATATTCTTATCCACAATTGACCTTCACGTTTCATATAACGTGTAATAGCTTGACGTGCTGCTTCAATTTGACGGCTCGTTATCCACGCTTGTTCTAAAGTTTTTATTCCAAACTGTCCGAAAGCTAGTGTTGTTCCGCGTTGTGCAACACCTTTCATTCTTCCTTTTTGTTGCCTTCTGTATTTTGTCTTGCTAGGCTGTAACATGGTAATTTATTTTAAATTATTTTTTACGTCTTTGAAATCCTTTAGGTTTGGGTTTATTTTGTTTGGATTCGCTTACAGGAGCAATTTCGCGTTTACCGTATACTTCTCCTTTGCAAATCCATGTCTTAATGCCCATTAAACCTGTTTTTGTTAATGCTTCTGCTAAAGCATAATCAATATCCGCTCTGAATGTATGTAAGGGTATACGACCTTCTTTGTAAGTCTCTCTACGAGCCATTTCAGCTCCATTAATACGCCCAGAGATGGTAACTTTTATACCTTCGGCTCCCATACGTATAGCAGATGCAATAGCCATTTTAATAGCTCTACGATATGCAACTTTGCCTTCAATTTGACGGGCTATATTGCTTGCAACTAAATATGCATCGACTTCGGGACGTTTTATTTCAAATATATTTAATTGCACTTCTTTACCGGTAATTTTTTTGATTTCTTCTTTTAATTTATCGACTTCTTGTCCAGCTTTACCGATTATTGTTCCGGGACGTGCAGTATGTATTGTAACGTTTAACAATTTAAGTGTACGTTCAATAACAATTTTTGAAACACTCGCTTTAGCTAAACGTGTGCGTAAATATTTACGTATTTTGTAGTCTTCTACAATTTTATCGCCATATTTACGACCACCATACCAATTGGAATCCCATCCAAGGATAATTCCTAAACGATTACTGATTGGATTAACTTTTTGTCCCATTAAGCTTCTTGATTTTGTGTTTGACTATAATTACTTCCTAAAATAAGCGTAACATGATTCGATCTTTTTCTGATTCGATAAGCTCTACCTTGTGGTGCAGGTCTTAAACGTTTTAACATTGTTGCAGAATCTACATAAATTTCTTTTACATAAAGATTTGCATCCTCGATACGTACGCCTTCGTTTTTAACTTGCCAATTTGCGATAGCAGATAGTAATAATTTTTCGAGTGTTAAGGCTTGAGCTTTTTCAGTATATTTAAGTATATCGAGTGCACGTTTTACATCTACTCCTCTGATTAAGTCGGCAATTAATCTCATTTTACGAGGTGATGTGGGATAATTTTTTAATCGTGCAACTACCATATTTTTTTGTTGCTCTTTACGGGCATCGGCCGATATTTTTTTTCTGGAACCCATAGTTTTATTTTTTTCTATTATTTATTCTTTTTATTTCCAGCATGACCTCTAAAAATACGTGTAGGCGCAAATTCTCCAAGTTTATGTCCTACCATATTTTCGGTAACATATACGGGTATAAATTTATTACCGTTGTGAACATTGATAGTTAAACCCACAAAGTCAGGAGATATAACAGAAGCACGTGACCATGTTTTTATTGGTTGACGTTTTCCGCTTTCTTGCATTTGTATTACTTTTTTTTCGAGCTTATAATAAATATAAGGACCTTTTTTTAATGATCTACTCATAGGTTAACTACTTTTTACGACGTTCAACAATGAATTTATTGGTAGGATTCTTTTTTCTGCGTGTTTTTAGACCTTTTGCATATAGTCCTTTACGGCTTCTTGGATGACCACCTGAAGCTTTGCCTTCACCTCCACCCATTGGATGGTCAACAGGGTTCATTGCTACGCCTCTATTTCTTGGACGACGACCCAACCAACGACTTCTACCTGCTTTACCACTCATTTCGAGAAAATGGTCGGGATTTGAAACCATTCCAATGGTAGCTTTGCACGTAACTAAAACTTTGCGAGTTTCGCCAGATGGCATTTTTAGTATTGCAAAACGTCCTTCGCGTGATAATAGTGTAGCATAAGAACCAGCACTACGAGCAAAAGCACCACCCTTGCCTGGTTGTATTTCTACATTATGCACATTGGTACCTAAAGGTATATCAGATAGATATAAAGCATTGCCAATTTCTGGTGCAACATTTTTACCTGACATTAAGGTTTGACCTACTTGAATATTTTGTGGTGCAATAATATAGCGTTTTTCACCATCTTTATAGGTTAATAATGCAATACGTGCACTTCTGTTGGGATCGTATTCTATTGCACTAACAACGGCAGGTATATTATCTTTATCGCGACGAAAATCAATAACACGATAATGACGTTTATGACCACCACCTATGTAGCGCATGGTCATTTTACCTGTATTGTTGCGACCACCAGATTTTCTAAAAGGTGCTAATAACGATTTTTCTGGAAAAGATTTGGTTATCTCTTCAAAAGAGCTTATTGCTTTAAATCGTTGTCCTGGTGTAACCGGTTTTAATTTTCTTACTGCCATGGGTTTTAAATATTGCTATAAAAATCAATTTTTTGTCCTTCTGCTAATGTTACAATGGCTTTCTTGTATGAGCTTTTACGCCCTTTTAAAATGCCAGCTTTTGTATAACGAGATACTCTTTTACCTCGTTGAACAATAGTATTTACATCAGCTACTTTTACATTGTATAATTTTTCAACTTCGCGTTTAATTTGAAGTTTAGTAGCTTCTTTATGAACCATAAAGCCATACTTATTTAAAGTATCACCCATTTGGTTCATTTTTTCTGTAACTAAAGGACGAACTATTATATCCATTTACTTTAATCTTTTAATAAATTTTGTTCTAAAACTGCAAGTGCACCCTCTTCGATAGCTAAAACTTTAGCATCTAAAATATCATAAGTATTTAATTGAGAAGCAGTTACAACTTTAGAACCTTTTAAATTTCGAGATGACAAATATACATTATTTTTTGATTCGTTCAGCACCAATAACATTTTTTTATCAAAAATTTGTAATTTTTTTTGCATTTCAACCATTTGTTTGGTTTTGGGCTGTTTAAAATTCACTGATTCTAGTATTATAATAGCATTTTCTTTTGCTTTGGTTGCCAATGCTGATTTACGTGCTAAAAGTTTTACTTTTTTGTTAACTTTTAGGCTATAATCGCGAGGAACAGGTCCAAATGCACGGCCTCCACCAACAATAGTAGGAGACTTTATGCTTCCAGCACGTGCACCACCAGTCCCTTTTTGGCGTTTAAGTTTTTTTGTACTTCCCGAAACTTCGTTTCTTTGTTTTGCTTTATGAGTACCTTGTCTTTTGTTTGCTAAAATTGCTTTAACATCAAGGTACATAGCATGAGCATTAGGCTCAATGCCGAAGATGGCATCGTTTAATTTAACGGTTTTGCCAACTTCTTCTCCTGCGATATTATATACTTTCAGTTCCATTATTTTTCTACTATTATGTAAGACCCTTTAGGACCTGGTACAGATCCTTTTACTACTAATATATTTTGTTCAGGAATAAGTTTTACTATTTGCATGTTAATCATCTTAACCGTTTTATTTCCTGTTCGTCCGGCCATGCGCATACCCTTAAATACTCTTGAAGGAAAAGAGCTTGCACCCAATGAGCCAGGAGCCCTGAGACGGTTATGTTGACCGTGAGTTTGACCGCCAACTCCGCTAAAGCCATGACGTTTAACGACCCCTTGAAATCCTTTACCTTTAGAAACTCCTGTTACATCTACAAAATTGTCTTCTTTAAAGATTTCAGCTGTAATCACATCGCCTAATTTGTAATCGCCTTCAAATGCTTTTAATTCGCGAACAAAGCGTTTTGGATTTGTATTTGCCTTTTTAAAATGTCCTAATAAAGGCTTCGGGGTGTTTTTTTCTTTACAATCGTCGAAGGCCAATTGTAGAGCATTATAACCATCTTTTTCGATAGTTTTGACCTGTGTAACAACACAGGGACCAACTTGTAAAACAGTGCATGGAATATTTATTCCCTCAGCACTGAAAATCGAAGTCATTCCGATTTTTTTACCTAGTAGTCCAGCCATTTTGATTTAATTTTATTGATTAAAGAACTTTGATTTCTACTTCTACACCACTGGGTAGTTCTAGCTTCATTAAAGCATCTACGGTTTTGGCGTTTGTGCTATAAATATCTAAGATTCTCTTATGAGAAGTTAATTGAAATTGTTCACGCGATTTTTTATGAACAAAGGTTGAACGGTTTACTGTAAAAATTCTTTTGTGTGTTGGTAGTGGTATAGGGCCACGTACAACTGCGCCAGTTGTTTTTACAGTTTTTACAATCTTCTCAGAAGATTTGTCGACCAAATTATGGTCGTAAGATTTCAATTTTATGCGTATTTTCTGATTCATAATATATTATTGGTTTATCAATAATTGTTTTCCTGTTACTTTTTTAACAATTTCAGCTGCTAATTCAAATGGCATAGCTTCGTAATGACTAAATTCCATGGTAGATGAGGCTCGGCCAGAAGTCAGAGTTCGTAATATGGTTACATATCCGAACATTTCGGCTAAAGGAACTTGTGCTTTTATAATTCTTGCTCCTAATTTAGATTCTGTTTCTAGCACCATTCCTCTACGTCTGTTGATATCGCTTAATACTTCGCCAACATAATCTTCGGGAGTAACCACTTCTAATTTCATAATTGGTTCCATTAGGGTTGCTGAGTTTTTTTGACCTACAGCTCTAAAGGCTAAGTTAGCAGCGATTTCGAATGCGGTTACATCTGATTCACCTTGTATATGATTGGCTTCGTGTAAGATTACTTTCATGTTTTCTATTGGATAACTGGCTAAAGGTCCATTCATCATAGCCATTTTGAGCGAACGCTCTACAGCACGTATATATTCTTGTGGAAAATTTTTATCAGCTATTTCAGAAATAAATTGCAAGCCCGATATTCCTTTATCTGAAGGTCCAATGGTGATTGTAATTTCAGCAAATTTATTTTTACCTCCCAGTTGTTTTTTAAATGTTTCGGTATGCTTTACAGAAGAAGTAAAAGCTTCCTTGTAAGCAACCATAGGATTACCTTTATTAACGGGTAAATTAAATTCGCGTTTTAATCTGTCTAAAACGATATCAAGATGAAGTTCGCCCATACCATTAATAGTAGTTTGTCCTGTAGATTCATCATATTTAACACTAAAGGTAGGGTCTTCTTCGGCTATTTTTGATAATGATTGGGTTAGTTTATCAATGTCACCCTGATTGATGGGTTCAACTGCAATGCTAATAACAGGTTCGGGGAATTCAATACTTTCTAAATATATTGGGTGTTTGTCATCGCAAACCGTATCGCCTGTTTTAACGTCTTTTAAACCTACGCATGCACAAATATCGCCAGCTTCGATACTATCTATAGCATTTTGCTTATTTGCATGCATTCTAAACAATCGTGTAATGCGTTCTTTTCTTTGAATTCGAGGATTATAAACTTGTTCTCCACTATTAAGTTTTCCTGCGTATATTCTTAAATATACTAAACGGCCAACAAATGGATCGGTAGCAATTTTAAATACTAAAGCTGTAAACGGGTCGTCAATAGAAGGGTTTCGTTTTTCTTCCTTATTGATTATTGGATTGATACCAGTTACAGCGGGTAAATCTTCGGGGCTAGGTAAATAAAGTGTAATGGCATCGAGAAGTGTTTGAATTCCTTTGTTTTTGAAAGCAGAACCACATAAAACAGGAACGCCTTTTAATTGTAATGTTATATTACGCAGTGCATGATAGATTTCTTCTGTGCTAATATTTTGTTTATTGTTTAAATATTTATCGAGAATGATGTCATCGTATTCCGCAATCTTTTCGAGCATTTTATCTCTCCACTCTTCTGCTATTTCATTAAAATCTGAAGGGATTTCTTGAACTTGATAAGAAGCACCTAGGGTTTCGTCGTCCCAAATTATTGCTTTCATTTGAATAAGATCGACAACGCCTTTAAAATGCTCTTCAATACCTATGGGTATTTGAACCGGTATTGGATTGGCTTTTATTTTTGATTGCATTTGCATAATAACCCCATAATAATCGGCACCTACTCTATCGAGTTTATTAACAAATGCAATACGTGGAACATGATATTTATTTGCTTGACGCCATACTGTTTCGGATTGTGGTTCAACCCCACCTACTGCACAAAATACAGCAATAGCTCCATCGAGTACCCTAAGTGATCGTTCTACTTCTACTGTAAAATCGACATGTCCTGGGGTATCAATAATATTTATTTTATACTCTTGATTATTGTATTTCCAATATGTAGTAGTAGCGGCAGAAGTAATGGTAATACCACGTTCTTGTTCTTGAACCATCCAATCCATCGTAGCAGTTCCTTCGTGAACTTCACCCATGCGATGGTTAATGCCTGTATAATAAAGAATACGCTCGGTAGTTGTTGTTTTACCGGCGTCGATATGTGCCATGATACCAATATTGCGGGTATGTGTAAGATCTTTTGCCATTTTACTACTTCAAAGAACTCTTTTAAAAGCGGAAGTGTGAAAAAGCTTTATTAGCTTCGGCCATTCGGTGAATTTCTTCTTTACGTTTAAAAGCTCCGCCTTCGTTATTATATGCAGCAATAATTTCAGCAGATAATTTTTCAGCCATGCTACGTCCACTGCGTTTGCGTGCAAACTGAATAATATTTTTCATGCTTATTGCTATTTTTCGATCTTCGCGAATTTCAGTAGGAACTTGGAAAGTAGCACCGCCGATACGACGACTTTTAACTTCTACTTGAGGTGTAACATTTTCTAAAGCCTTTTTCCAATAATCTAATGGTTCTATTCCAGCTTCTTTAGCTTTTTTATCTAGCATTTCAATAGCTTCATAAAAAATTTTAAAAGCAGTAGATTTTTTGCCTTCGTACATTAGATTATTTACAAAGCGAGTAACTAGTATATCGTTATACTTGTAATCTGGAAGTAAAATTCTACGTTTGGCTCTCGATTTTCTCATAATATATATATTATTAAATAGGTGTTACATTATTTTTTTGCTGCTGCTGTTTTTTTAGGACGTTTAGCACCATATAATGAGCGACCTTGTTTACGTCCTTCAACTCCAGCCGTATCTAAAGCTCCACGTATGATATGGTAACGTACACCAGGTAAATCTTTTACACGGCCTCCACGAACCAGTACGATGGAGTGTTCTTGTAAGTTATGTCCTTCACCAGGAATGTATGCAATTACTTCTTGCTGGTTAGTTAGACGTACTTTAGCAACTTTACGCATTGCTGAATTAGGTTTTTTAGGTGCTGTAGTATATACACGTGTACAAACACCTCTGCGTTGTGGACATGAATCGAGCGCTCTAGATTTGCTCTTCACTTCTACCTTGTTGCGACCTTTTCGCACCAATTGTTGTATTGTTGGCATACTCTAATGTTTAGATATTTTTTAGTTTAAAAATTGGTCTGCAAAGGTACAACATAATTTTTTTAAATACAACACTATCAGTATTTTTTTTTCAAACAAATAAGATTTTTTTTATTACCCTTTATTTATAACGTTTAATAATATTTTCAACAAGAACATTCATGTCCGTTAAGATTATATAAAAAAAAGATTTATTTTATCTCAATCATATACTTTATTTATTTTTCAAATTATCAAATTAGTTTTTTCATTTTATTATTGTAAAAATGGAAAAATCTATGTAAGTTTGTGCCCATTTTTAATGCATGTATAATTGACAAATAATTAAATAATTAACTAACATGAAAGTTTATAAAACAGACCAAATTAGGAACATCGTATTACTTGGTAATTCGTCTTCTGGTAAAACATCATTAGCTGAATCCATTTTATTTATAACTGGAGTCATCTCTAGAAAAGGTGATGTTTCGAGCAAGAACACTGTTTCCGATTTTAACGAAATTGAACAAAACAATGGTTGTTCTATTTTTTCATCATTGATGCAAACAGAATTCAATGATAAAAAAATTAATTTGCTCGACAACCCTGGTTTTGATGATTTTAATAATGCTATTTATTCGTCGCTCAAAGTTGGTGATGCTGCTCTTTTACTTATCAATGCTCAAAATGGTGTTGAAGTTGGCACACAAATTCAAATGCGTTATATTGAAAAATTTCAAAAACCATTTGCTATTGTTATAAACCAAGTTGATCACGAAAAGGCAAATATTGAACATGTATTAGAAAATATTAAGTCGTTTATAGGCAATAAAGCGGTTGCTATTCAGTTTCCAGTTGAAACGGGTTCTAATTTCAATGCCATTGTTGACGTAGTAAAAATGAAGATGCTTACCTACAAAGATGAAAGTGGTAAAGCAACCATTTCCGATATACCAGCCAACTTAATGAATCATGCTGAAGAGTTACGCAATGCATTAATTGAAGCAGCAGCTGAGAATGACGAAAAACTTATGGAAAAATTCTTTGAGCAAGGGACACTCGAAGAAGAAGAAATTGCCCAAGGCCTTAAGCTCGGAATATTAAACAACTCGCTTTTCCCAATTTTATATACTTCGGCTAAGAAAAATATAGGTGTTGATCGTTTATTAGAATTTATAGGCACAAGCATGCCCAATCCAACCGAGGTTCCACCTCTAAAGACAGTCGATGGCAAAGAAATAAAAATTGATCCCAATGGTCCAGCTATTGCCTTTGTATTTAAAACATCAACCGAACAACATATTGGCGAAATTAACTACTTTAAAGTTATCTCAGGCGAATTAACCGAAAGCATTGACTTAACCAACAACAATACTCAAACCAAAGAACGTTTAGCTCAATTATTGCTTGTAAATGGTAAAAATCGTGTAAAGATTGAAAAAATAATTGCTGGAGATTTAGGTGCAACCGTTAAATTAAAAAACACAAAATTTAATCACACTCTTTCGGCAGCTGGTAACGATATTATTATCGAACCCATCGCCTTCCCCGAACCACGTTATCGTACGGCGATAAAAGCTGTTAACGAAAGTGATGAAGAAAAATTAGGTGAAGCTCTTAACCGAATGCACACCGAAGATCCCACTATTCTTGTAGAATACTCAAAAGAATTAAAACAAATCATTGTTTCTGGTCAAGGCGAATATCATTTAAACATTTTAAAATGGCACTTAGATAATATTTTCAAAATTCCGACTGAATATTTAGCACCCAAAATTCCATACCGTGAGACAATTACCAAAGCTGCTCAAGCAGATTATCGTCATAAAAAACAAACGGGTGGTGCCGGACAATTTGGTGAAGTACATTTAGTTATTGAACCATACGTAGAGGGCATGCCCGACCCAGTTAAATTTAAATTTGGTTCAAAAGAAATTAACCTTAGCATTCGTGGTAAAGAAGAGATTGATTTACCATGGGGTGGCAAATTAGTTTATTACAACTGTATTGTTGGAGGTTCTATTGATGCACGCTTTATGCCTGCTATCTTAAAAGGAATCATGGAAAAAATGGAAGAAGGTCCTCTTACGGGTTCTTATGCACGCGATATTCGCGTAGCTGTTTACGACGGTAAAATGCACCCCGTTGATTCAAACGAAATCTCTTTCCGTTTAGCTGGTCGTAATGCCTTTAAAGAAGCATTTAAAAATGCTGGTCCTAAAATTATGGAACCTATTTACGATGTTGAAGTTTGGGTTCCTAGCGAAAAAATGGGTGATGTTATGAGCGATTTACAAACCCGTCGTGCTATAGTTATGGGAATGAATAGCCAAAAAGGATTCGAAGTTATTAAAGCTAAAGTACCTTTAGCAGAAATGAATAAATATTCAACTACCCTTAATTCTATAACGAGTGGACGTGCTATGTATTTTATGAAATTCGCTGAATATGCTCAAGTTCCAGGTGAAATTCAAGAAAAACTACTTAAAGAATACGAAGCACAAGCTAAAGAAGAAGAATAATATTTTATTCTATATTATTACAAAAGCAGGCTGTCTCAAAAGAGCAGCCTTTTTTATTATTTATATAAAAAACATTCCTTTGTTGTAACTTTAATAAAAAAATACCATCTTTGAATCCAAAACTTAAAACAGTTATGTTAAAAGGTATTTTATATAATTCGAATATTTCCATTAAGTTTCTGTTCTCGCTCTTTATTATTTTTACCTCATTTCTGTTTTTTTATGTAATTGGAATAGTTATCGTACAATTAGGTTTTGGAACTGATATTATTCATCATCCTGAATTATTACAAGACTTTTCATCACCTCAAACCATCCAACTACTTAAATTCTTTCAATTGATTCAATCGTTAGGATTATTCGTTATCCCTCCATTTCTTATTGCTTTTTTAATGTATCAATCGGTCAAATCTTTTTTAAGATTTAATAAGGTTCAATCAAAATATTATGTTTTACTAACTATAATAGCGATTTTGTCATTTATCCCATTTACAAATTTACTTTCTTACATAAATAGTTTTCTTACACTTCCAGATTTTATGAAAAATATTGAGGAATGGATGCGAGCTTCTGAAGAAAATGCGTCACAGCTTACAGTAAACTTTCTAAAAGCCGATAATATTGTTGTCTTGATTTACAATATTATTTTAATTGCAGCGATTCCTGCTATTGGTGAAGAGTTGTTATTTCGTGGTTTATTGCAACGATTATTTACGGAATGGACAAAAAATATTCATTTAAGCATATGGCTTGCTGCTATTTTATTTTCAACTATTCATTTTCAGTTTTTTGGATTTATACCACGATTATTTTTAGGGCTTATATTTGGTTATTTGCTCGAATACACGGGTTCTATTTGGATTCCCATAATTGGCCATTTTACTAATAATTTAACAGGTGTTATCATAGGCTATTATTTGCCTAACGAAAACATTGTTAATAATACCCATACCAACTTATCGATTTCGGCAGTAATTTATGGCATTCTGGGTGGTTTAGTTGGAATATTTTGTTTTTGGCTAATTATTCGTAAAACTAATCGTGTATTGTAATTGTTCTTGTGTTAAAGGTTCTTCTATTTCATCTTCATCTTGATAATACTCTGCTCTATTTTCTTGAATATTTTCAAATAATTCAATCTCATCGACAATTTCTTCTTTTGTATTTGCTCGTTCATTTGGACGCCATACATATACTACGCCATATTCCGAAGCTTTTTTTCTTTTTTCTTCATCATCATAATTTGAAAAATGTTCTTCTATTTCGTTCCAAAGTGTAAGTATAATACTATCAACATCAGCTCTCAACTCAGCTATTTTATCAGTAGCATATTTAGTTGATTTTTGAAGTATTTTTTGATGATGTAAAGCTTCTAGAAATTGTTCATATCTAACCTTTACAACTGCAGCCGTAGGATTTGTTATAGGATTACCACCTAATTTGGCTAAACGTTCGGGTTCACCTTTAATAATTTGTTCGCCCCAGTAAACGATATCTTTTTCGGTTAACAAATTTGGAGTTCGACTATCGTTTTCGCGTAAACCAAAAAATTTTCGGGCTGCAGCCGGAATTTCATTACGTAATATGGCAAAGTTAAATACCTGATAAAAATGTGATATATATAATTTAGCTTTTCGACTATAATTTGCAAGCTCCTTACTTTTTGCAGCTTGAATCGCTATAGCTTGTTTTTGCTGATGCAACATTTGCTCAAAATAAGGGCATAAAGCATTTAATTTATTTAACGTAGTTAATGAAAAAGCCAACTCATTAGGCTGAACTTTTGTAACCATTTCAAGGGCTTTTTTCATAGCTCTTAATCGAGCATTATCGGTATTTGGCAATCTTCTATATGGCATTACTCATAGTTTGTACTATGCGAATTTAGGTTATTAAATAAAAAAAATGTCATATTCGTTCTAATAAATATAAACAAATTTTTGTTAATATCTATGTATCTATAAGCTATGCTAATAATCGATTTTACGCTTTTGCTATAGAAGCAATACTAACTTTTGAATTGGGAATGGTTAATAAGACTTGTGCACAAGCTTCGAGGGTAGCACCGGTGGTTACAACATCGTCAACAAGAAGATAGTGCTTTCCATCTGTTACATATTGATGCTGAATACTAAAAACCTGAGCTACATTTTCCCAACGCTCGGTGCGGCTTTTCTTAGTTTGTGTTTTGGTTTCGGTATTACGAACAACCAATTTTGTTTCAATTGGAACATTCATACTTTGGCTAATACCAATGGCAATGCACTCTGCTTGATTATATCCGCGTTGTTTTTGCCTTTTAGGATGCAATGGAATAGGTATAATGACATCAACCGTTTTAAAGTCATCATTGTCTTTAAGCTGATTGCCTAATAATTGCCCCAAAAAAATACCGATATCTTGTCTGCCTTTGTATTTTAATAAATGTAAAAGGTGCTGTGTTCGTCCTTTTTTATGAAAATAAAGCAGCGATGTGGCAGCTTGCAAAGGAACCCTTCCCCAAAATAATTGAGCCACCGGATTATCTTTGTCTTTATGATAATAAGTGTATGGAAGTTCAGCTAAACATGGAGTGCATATTATTTGTTCTCCCTTTAAAAGAGGAATGTTGCACGCTCCGCAAGTTCGAGGATAAATTAGTTCTATAAAATCTCTGAGCCACGACATTATTAATTATTTGGACATACTTCTGCCTGACGTTGTTTCGCCTCTTCATAACCCATTTGAGCTGCTTTTTTTAAATCGAGACAGCCTTCGGAATATTTTTTTTGTTCATATAAAACAGAACCTCTATAAAAATAAGCTTCTGCCGTAGGGTTTAATTTTATTGATTTATTTAAATCATCGAGGGCTTCGGAATATTTTTGTTTGTTCATATAATAAACACCTCTTTTTAGATAAGCATCGCTATTGTTGGGAGCGAGTTCAATGGCTTTGTTAAAATCTTTGATGGCTAAGGGTTCTTTTGTTTTTCCTAGTTTGGCATATTCCAAACCTCGCAAATAATAGGCTTGAGCTTCGGAAGGTTTTAATGTAGCAGCTTTTGTAAAATCTTTTACAGCATTTGCTGGTTGATTAAGCTTTGAATAAACAATGCCTCGCATAATATAAACTTCGTATAGTTTAGAGTGATATTGATTCACCAATATGTTTAAGTCGTTGAGTGCATTGTCATGAATGTTTTTTTCATAATAAGCCTTTGCCCTTTTAAAATAAATGGTTTCGTTTTTTTTTCCAAGATTTATAGCCGACGTAAGGTCTTTAATTTCGTTGAGATAATCTTTTTGATGTTCGAAGCAATCGGCTCGTTTTAAATAAGCATCGACGTTATCGGGAGCGTGTGTTAAAGCTTGGTTCAAATATTTAATTGCCTCATCGAACTTCCCCTTTTCTATTGATAAATCTGCCAAAGTATTAAAAACCCAAGGATTTTGAGTTTTTAGTTCAATGGCTTTTTGTAAGTCGTTATAAGTATTAATTTTTTTATCGGTCATATTCAGGTATAATGCTGCTCGTTTTTCGTATGCTTTCAGATAGTCTTGTTTCAGTCGAAGAATTTGGTTTAAATCGTTTAAGGCTTCTTGTTGCTTATTTTGAATAAGATAGAGTTCTGATCGTTTTAAATAAGCTTCAAAATAATCTTTCTTGGCTTTTATGGCTTCGTTTAAATCGTTGATTGCCAGATCGTACTTTTTTTGTTCTATATAGCACAGTGCTCTATGGTACCAAGCTTCGTGATAAAATTTATCTTTTTTAACTACATCTGTAAATTTAGCAACGGCTTCGATGTATTTCCCTTGCTCTTGAAGTTTTAAACCTTCTTCGTAAAAATCATTTATAGTTTGGGCATGAACATTAACTGCCCATGCCCCAAAAATGGCTATAACGAATATTTTTAAATTCATAATTACTTTGATGGAATATTCACAAGTATTTCTGTTAAAAACTTCCAGAATTTTTCAACCGACGGAATGTGTAATCTTTCGTCCGGGCTATGAACGCCACGCATGGTAGGTCCAATAGAAATCATATCGAGGTCGGGATATTTTTCGAGGAATAAACCGCACTCCAGACCAGCATGTATAGCTTTGACTTTTGGATTTTCATTAAATAATTGGTAGTAAACTTTTTTTGCTACCTCCAAAATTGGGCTTTGAGGATTCGGTTTCCACCCTGGATAACCGTTTGAGTGTTTTACATCTGCATCAGCCAATAAAAATACTGTTTCAACCATATTAACAATATCGGTTTTTGCCGATTCTACGGAGCTGCGTTGACTGGTTGTAATTTCAATCTTATTTTTCCCTTTCATTTTAATAGAAGCCAAATTAGTAGATGTTTCTACTAAACCAGGCATATCTTGACTCCATGCTATTACGCCATGAGGGCAAGCATAAAGCGATTGAATAATTTTGGGCTGTGTGCGTTTGTCAATGACGGTTTCGGGACTTTGTTTTTTATCTAATTCTTCAATGGTAACTTTTAAATTGTTTTCAGTATGTTTATATTCATCTTTCAGTATTTTTTCGAAAGCATAAACTTCATCTTTAATTTTCAACACTTTTTCGTGTGTTACATAAATGATGGCATTGGCTTCGCGTGCTATGGCATTTCTAAGATTTCCACCATCTATGTTGGCTAAACGATAGCCATATTTTTGATCAAGTAAGTATAAAATTCGGGTTAAAAGCTTAACGGCATTAGCATAACCCTTATGAATATCATCGCCCGAGTGCCCACCACGCAGACCACTTACCGAAATTTTTAATGCGATTTGTTTGCCTGGTGCTTTTTTAGGCTCATATTTCATAGTGGCTACTGTATCTTTACCTCCGGCACAACCAATAAAAATTTCGCCTTCATCTTCGGAATCGAGGTTTATAAGAATTTTTCCTGTAAAAAAATCAGGTTTTAAAGCAAAGGCACCCGTTAAGCCGGTTTCTTCATCAACAGTAAATAAGCATTCTAAAGGTCCATGCTCCATATCTTTAGAAGCTAAAAGAGCAAGTTGAGTAGCTACCCCTATCCCATTATCAGCTCCAAGCGTTGTTTCTTTTGCTTTAAGCCATTCGCCATCTATCATTGGTATTATGGGGTCTGTATCAAAATTGTGTTTGGAGTCGCTGTTTTTCTCACAAACCATATCCACATGGCTTTGCAAAACAATAGTTTTTGTTCGCTCAAAGCCTCTGGTGGCTGGTTTTGAAATAAGTACATTACCCGCTTTATCTATTTTGTAATCTAATTTGTTTTGTTCGGCAAAAGCTTTGAGATAAGCTATTATTTTTTCTTCTTTTTTTGAAGGACGTGGAATTGCAAGAATTTCTTCGAAATATTTCCACACTAACGAAGGATTTAATTTTTCTAGCATAAGACTTTTTTTTTGTAAAAATAGTTTTTTTTAAAATGGAATGCAAGAAAAATTTTTACATAATCACAAAGTGAGATATTTCATTACCGTTCTCTCAACAAATGCAAGTATCCTTCGTATTTATATTCTTTACCTCTACGGTCTTTGGCTTTTATAACGATATAATATACACCCGGCGAAGCTTCTGTTCCGGTAATTTTGCCATCCCAGTAACCATTTACATCGTTCCATTCGTAAACTTTTCTGCCCCAGCGATTGTAAATTTTAGCTTCAAATTCATCGATGGCTTCGCCATGAACTTTGAATACATCGTTTTGACCATCGCCGTTGGGAGTAAACACATTCGGAACTTCAAATATGGGTTCTTTATCAACACATAAAGGCTTGAAAATAGCCGTATCTACACAACCATCTTTGCTCGTAGCAATAAGCATAATAGTATAACATCCTTCGTTAGGGAAAATGATGGTTGGATTTTCAGCCGTTGAGGTGTAAATCATTTGATTCGATTCATCGTAAACCCGCCATGAGTATTTGCGTCCGTTGTAGGTGGTATTTTGCATAACAACTTCGTAAGGTGCCACTTGATGTTGCTCAAGAATGGTGGTATCAAACGAAGCAATAACCGTTCCCGTGTCGGGCACATAAATATGAAGTGTGTCGTGGCAAACCGTACCCGGTGTTGCATCAGGACTTTGCGATTGTCCATTTACAACTACATGGAACCACGAATTAGGACATAGTTCATCACGCATTAAAGTAGTGCTATTTGTATCTAACCAATTAAATGTATAGTAGTTTGGATGAACGGTTCCTTGTGGATCAACATACGAAGTATTAAGCTCAATTTTCCCATTGCAATTTCCACAGGTTGTGGGTGTTATAGTGTTTTGTGGATTAAAAGGTGCCGGTTCGTTCACCGTATGGCTAACAATACCGCTAAAGCACCCCCATTTGTTTTGTTCAATAAGGGTAACTATATGTTGATTACCACTATTCCAAGAAACATAAATGGTATCACTGTGTAGTGGATCTGAAACCAATGAACTTAATGTTCCACCGGGATACGTCCATTCAAAGCTAATAATACCATAGTCTTCGTGATTAGGAGAAGGCCAAGTATGAGCTATTATCATCGAGCTATCATATCTACAAGCAGGTGTTGTAACTGTAAACTGCCCCGAAGGTCGAGGAGCAAAATAAAGGCGTATCGTATCGGCATCGGAACAAATATTATTTTGGACTTGCCAGATAAATTCTCTATAAGGTTGATTAGTTGAAAAAACAGTATAACAACTTGAACAAAGTAAGTATAAACTATCATTGGGGACGTGGCTTTGAGTATAATTGTTAAAACCATTGGTAAAATGAACATACGTATAATCGGTACTATACCACGTTCCCACACCATTAGAATTAAGGGCGCTCATTTGATAAGCTAAACCGCAAACGGTATCGGTCTTAATAGTATGGTTATTGCCAAACAATCCGGGCCAATAATGTCCACCGGCATCTGCATTAGGTTTTTGAATAAAATTGACATAATGAACTTCGCTGGTATCGCGACAATTACCATTCACCGTAATCCAATAGAAATGATGATGCCCGTAATAACTTGTTCCACCGGTATCGATAGTAGCTACCACATTATTATGCTGATATGGATCGGGTGTAAATGTAGTATTATATACGGTATCCATCCAATAACCATAACCATGAGCAGGTTCCTGTGCCGAAAGTAGCGTATAACTTGGTCCACAAACTACGGAATCGGATGGACTTGTTAAAATAACTGCTTCTTCAACGACACCAAAATAAATATTTACCGAGTCGTAACCAGCACAAACTCCATTAAACTCAGTCCAGTACATAGTAACTGTATCGTTTTCGGAAGGCCAGCGAACCCATGTACAAGGTTGGGTGCTATTGCTTGGAGTTGGAGTAGGATCATTAGGATTTACATAATAAGCAATACCACTGGGTCCACTCCATTGACCATTCGTCATTGTAGGATGTGCGCAAATATAAGCGAACTTACCACAAACAGCAGTATCAAAACCAGCATCGGGCTCTGGAGCCACCAAGAAATTAATGGTTACCGTATCCTGATCATAGCATTGCGACATATGCGGGTTCATTTCTTTCCATATAAAATTGTAAATACCAAATTGTGTAACCGTAACCATTGTCAATGCTTGGCTGGGCGTAACAAATGTTGCCGAACCCGGTCCATTTAACATAGACCATTGTCCGGCAGGAGTATTGAGGCTTGTTGTAGCATGTAGCCAATACGTTTTTCCGCAAATAGTGGTATCGTAACCGGCATAAGCCTGAGGAATACGATGGAAATAAACTTCAACAGAATCAACCGATTCGCAACCGGGACCACTTTGAACATGCCAGTAGAAATATACCGATTGATAGTCGGAGCTTCCAAAAAATTGATTAGGATTATTTATCGTAACCTGGGGATTCCATGGTAATGGGTCAGAACCGGTATAATTGATGGTAACGCCGTTGTTATTGGCTGTCCAATATGCCGAAGATGCAATACTGCCTATAGTGTCGGCAGCTAATTGAGTGCTATAACCGCAAATAGATTGAGTAGGCCCGGCTTCGGCATGTGGTGTAGATGAGAAGGTTACTAAAACAGTATCATAATTGGTACAATAATCCGAATATGCTGTCCATACAAAAGTATCTACTTCTATATAATTAATTGCCACAATATTTACCAACACACTATCTAAATTATTATCGGGAATAAAATGAGCTGTAGGATTTGACGACGACCAAAAGCCAGGATAACTGCTGTTAACCGTAAGCACAATTTCGTGTCCACATATAGCTAAGTCTGGACCAGCATCGGGCATGGGCATTTCGTGAACATCCAAACGTATAGTATCCGATGAAGTACATCCCATATTGTTTTCGGTCCATACCAAATAATAAGAATTATATCCGGTAGTTGCCGTAAACAAGGCATTGGGTTGAGTATTGTTTGGACTAAATATTCCCTGCATGGGTGCTAATACTTGCCATGAACCAACAGCGCCCGTAACACTAAATTGAGCATTGAGCGTATAGTTGACACCACAAACATTTACCGGCGATGCTCCGCCATTGGCATGAGGTTGTGTAATAAAAGTTATGCTAACGGTATCGAGCGAATCGCATACCGTACTGTATTCGTGCCACGTAAATTGATAAGTGCCTGGACCGGTAACCATAACCGTAGAGTTTGGCAAATAAGGATTAGAAAAGACAGCATTCCCTGGTCCACCAATAAATTGCCAATGAGCCGTATTGCCGGGCGATGGATTGCTGCCTTCGAGTTGAGTAGTATATCCACAAACGTTTTTATCATTACCAGCATTAGGTGTCATACAGCAATGTGGCACCTGTGGCACTACATACGATTGTACTAATGTACAACCATGATTATCGGTAACGGTAACCGTATAATTTCCGGAAGGCACATTGATAAGGTCTTCTGTTGTAGCATTATTGTTCCATTGATAAGTATAGCCAGCAACACCTCCGTTGGTCGTTAAATAAATAGCACCGGTTGTTCCACCTAAGCATTCAACCTTAATAATACTATCAACTGCCAAGGAGACATAAGTAGGTGGTTCAGATACGAAAGCTTGACCAACCGTTGTACATCCTACGGCATCGGTAATGGTTACCGTATAATTTCCGGCTGTAATGGGGGCATTATTGGGAGTTGTTACTCCATTCGACCATTGATAAGTATAGCCAGGAGTGCCACCACTGGCTATAACCGAAACACCACCACTGGCCGTTCCGTGGCAGAGTGCATCTTGTATATCAAACTGATATAAAATTTGTGGATTATTTCCTACTATGGTATAGCTTCCTACTAAAGCACATCCATTGTTGTCGGTTACAGTTACATAGTGAGTACCCGGTGCAAAACCAGTCTGAACGTTGAATGTATCGGCTGTGGTTACTGAAACACCATTTGAATAGGTATATGTATAAGGAGGGCGACCATGGTCAACAGTAACCGTTAAAGTTCCTGAAACATCTTCGTAACACATTTTACCGGTAACATGGATAGCCATTTCTGGTAAAGGAATAAGTGTTTCGGGAGGAAAAATGGTATCGTTAAAGCCTTCTAATTCCCATGTTTCGTCAAACCATGTAATTGGAATATAACCCAGTGGTATGTCCCAATGTAGAAGTGGTCCTATATGAATTGAACTGCGTGTATTACATAAATGTTGTAAAATAGAATCCTGAAGATTGATATTTTGTTTATCGAGATTAAAATGCTTGCTGGCAATGAACTTTTTAAGCGAATCTGCCCACATAATCGAATCTTGAGGTGTAAACTTAAATTCTACCGAATCGCCGTGCATTTGTTTCAAAAGGAACGGTAAATTTATCCAAAACTCAAAAGCATTGACAGTTAACGAAAAGGCAACACTATCCCATGTGTGGTTGGTAAATTCATTTTCGAGCGAATGTGCTATTCCAATGGGAAATTGCGGATAACCAAAACAAGGGTATTTAATATGTAAGTCGTGGCAAGCTTGAAAATCAATATTAGCAGAGTTTCCCGTAGCTACCGTAGCATTATTTTGATTTGGGTCGGTTATATAATAATCGACGGCTGTAGGTAAAGTAAAATGGTTCCAGATGGTAGGATTAAATGTTAAATCTTGTTGCAACGTATTGGAGATATTCATCTCTGCAGATAATAACTGATATTCAATGCTTATTCCGCCTCCAATATCGATAGTATCGTGGAGCATAGCAATAAAATCTAAGATTGGTTGTCCGGTAGAAGGCGGTAAAATACCCGCAATAGCAGATAAAAACTGAATAATATCAATATTAAATTGAGCATAAGGATCATCGCCTTGCGCAATTAAAAGTTTATGACAAAGCTGAGTTGAATCTAAATGGTCTTGCGTAGTAATATAGGGTAGCCCTATTTCGCCCGAAATACCTGTTCCCCAAGCGTTGTTGAACACAATGGGAAGTATGGTATCATGACAAAAAGCGAGTTGCCCGTTTTGCATACAAGGATAAGTAACATCACCATTTTGTTGGTCGATATGAATAATAGAAATGCTATCGTCGGGCACATCAACATTGATAATGTTAAAATTGTCGCATGCACCAAAACATATGGTTCCATCGAGCTGAGCATGAATTCCAAAATCTAAATCAAGATCAATAACCCCATCTTGTGGGAAACTGGAGCTCAAATTCCATCCATTCATAACATGATAACGCGAATTGATGGTAATCCAATCGCCTGGCATAAAAGTCTGAGGAGAAGGAAAAGTTAAATCTATGCGAACGGGATAATCAACATCTATCCAACCGGTATGGAAACCGCTAATAGAGAAAGTGCTTCCTAAAAGCAAATGTGTATATAAATCGAATTGTGCACCAAAGGGTAACCCAAAAATGTATTCAATCCCACCAAAAGTATTGGTATCGTTGAAATTGATATTAAAAAGCTGTTGGTTAATATTCAAATGAAAGGGTTGTCCATTGGGTCCCCACATATTTTGATGGTGTGTGCTCCAAGGGATATAATGGCTAATGGTATAAGTTTGTGATTGTACCTGGAGCGAGGCTAAAACAAGTATCAAAAAGATTAATTTCTTCATAGTTTTTTGTTTACAACGTAATTATACGAATGATTATTTACTTATGTTTCAAAATGTCCAGCCTAACGACAAATTTATTCCATAATAGGCTGTTTGAAATGACTGTTTTCTTACAATATTGTCTAAAAGAAGGTTACCTCCTAATCGATACATAAATCCACCTTCTGGACTTTGATGACGAAAACCAAGCGATAAAAAAGGACTAATATTCTGCTTATCGGCAAAATTATATCCACCAAAACCTATATCTAAATTGGTTTTCATTATTATTTTTTGAAATACATTCCGAATATTGTACCTGCGAAAACCACCCGCTTGAGTATTAATTTTTGTAAGTTGAAAATGAACTGCCATAGGAAAAATAACGCGTTGACGTAACAGAGAATCTTTTTGCTCGGCAAAACTATAACCGGCACCTATACGAAGCGAAACGATAAGATATTGAAACGATCGCACAATGCCATCGTAATTTATCGTAGCATGGGCACCTTTATAATTGCCCCACCAATAGCCACTTTCTGTATAGATGGTATGCGAATTTTCGTAATAAAACTTAAAACGAACAGGTAACAACGATACATTGCTTGAATCAGGCTCAAACCCAAACATCGGGCTTAGAACTAATACACAAAAGTATAGTATAAATAAGAGTTTTTTCATACAAAGTGCAAAATTAAATAAAAAGTTAATAGGATAATTTAATAATTTGAGAATTGACTTTCTTAAAACATTTTCTTAACTTATAATTTACATAAGGTAAGTAAACAGAACTATTTTTTATGATAAAACAATGCATTGCCATGTATATAACCACACATCGATTCGTATCATTTTTCTGTAATAAATATTTGCAATATTATAATAACCTGTTTTACTTTTCTAACAATCACTTCGCACTACACCTATAACATAACGCTTTAATGCCTTTTATTTGCACATTGCCCCCCCCTTTTTAGCTTGCTATATCAGCATTTTAGAAAATTGTTAAATATTTCGCATATATGACAAATATCATTTTTTTCGTTTTTTTTTATGAAATTTGTTCTGTTTTAATTGAGCTCATTAAAATGCAAAAAAAAATGTTTAATTTAAAAATTTAACGCTTATGAAATAGCCATCTCGTCAAAATGACGAGACCAACCGAAAATGAAATTTACACACAAACAAACATCACTATTTGTTCGAATGGCGTATTCCATGTAACCTTAGTATATAATTTAAAAAATAATTACACATGAAAAAATTATTTTTATTACTTTTGTCAGGAGGAATTATGATGACTGCCTGCAAAAAAGAAGATGTGAAGAAAGAAAATGTGAAAACAAATTCTTATGTAAATGTTTTAAAAGGGTTGCCGCAAAATCCAAAGCCGGCTTCGAATGGGAAGAAATTTTATCAAGATAAAGGAGACTGTTTTGCTCCACCAGAAGCATGTGCCCCATATGATATTGTGGTAACTCCAACAGGAACAACCATTAAATGTTATATGAATTTTGTAAATGCTATAGCAGCGAGTTCAGAACATGAATTTTTTGCAGATAAAGAACAGGTTAAAGCTTTATTACCGTTTTTGCTTGATGAGGAATGGAAAGAGTTTTATGAGCTAACATTAAACCCGGAACTAAAATTCATAGAGCAATTTAATGAAAGGAGTGGTAAGTATTTTTACTTTCTGGTTCCTGATAATTTAGAACCCAAAGAATTTGAACCGGGAATGGAATATTTAGATTTGGTAGTGGAATTAAATAAATAAATAATAATGGGGCTGTAAAAATCATATTGCAGCCTCTTCTTTTTATAGGATTTATGCGTATAATTAATTTATTTTTTTTTACGATATTAATATTTTGTTGCTGTTCCACAAATGATAATAAAATAAGAATATTAAAAATAAATGTAAATAATATTGTTTATCTATTAAATAGAAGTTCGTATATATATCGTTTCAGTTTATACAATAATGTATTAGATTCATTTAAAATTGAATCGAATTATATAAATGAAAATAATATTGTCCCATTTGATACAAAAAATTTTAATGATAAAAAATATTACAACTCGGTTTATGAATATGCTTACAAAGTACCAAAATTTCATTGTATTAAAATTAGTAAAAGCTTACATGTTTTTTTTCGAATAAATCTCCATAAAACCCCTTACTATCAAACAAATGGAAGGAAGACGAATTACCGTAATTGGTCAATATCTGTTATAGATAGCAATTTAAAATTGATTGGCGAAATCCCCTTTTTAAAAGACTCCATTTACGATTATCGAGTATTTATTCCATCAGAAAATGGTTTCTGGTTAGGTTACAAACAGACCAAAAAAGATAAACAACTCAAACAATTAAGGTTATGCGAATTCAAAATAATAAATGGAATATAAGTTTTATTATTTCTTTTGGAATATTAATTGTAATACTAATTTTATTTTTTCAATCATGTAAAAGAAATATTGAAGAGATTAAAATTGTAAAGAATAGGGAAATTTGTATCCCAATTGAAGTAAAACCATGGATGACGATCAGAACAGTTTGTTATGACAATAATGATTATTTAATGTATTTTAACAATAACGATAAATCTATTTATTTAATTGATATATATGGAAAAGTATTTAAAAAAATAAGTTGTAAGAATACATGCGACAAAATCAAAATAAATGGTGATTATGATGATTATTTAGATTCATTCTCTTTTGCCGATTCAATTCAAAGTGATACAATTGAATTTTTTCATTACGATAATTATTTTAAAATATATAATGATAGTATCATTGAACAAAAGAAAGTCTTCAATAATGAGGTTACATTAAATTTTTTAGAATTTCCATTAATTAAAATAAAAGAGAAAACATTTATTGTATATGCTTTTAAAAATATAAATACAATGAATGAAAGACTGGCTTTTATTAGAAATTGTAACATTTATATTGTTAACCTCCAAAATAACTCATTTTTGGTAAAAATTAGACACCCAATGTGGTATTTAAATAGTATAGAAAATTACTATGACAACGAATTAATAAGATATACTTATAATAAAGATGAAAAAAAAATTTATTATGGTATAACTAATTCTCCATATGTTTATTCGTATAATTTTAATAAATCAAAAATAGATTCTAATATTGTTTTTTCAAAGTACATAAAAGAAGAAGAAATATTTCCATTTGATTCCTCTAATTATTCAAGCAATAACTTTTATGAAAAGGTTTATGAATATTCCTATTTGTGTCCATCATATAGGTTTTTTTGTTTTAATAAATATTTAAATATAATTTTTAGGATTAATACACATAAAACACCCTATTATCAGCCAGATGGGAAGAAGACGAATTACCGTAATTGGTCAATATCTGTTATAGATAGCAATTTAAAATTGATTGGCGAAATCCCCTTTTTAAAAGACTCCATTTACGATTATCGAGTATTTATTCCATCAGAAAATGGCTTCTGGTTAGGTTACAAACAGACCAAAAAAGATAAACAACTCAAACAATTAAGGTTATGCGAATACAAAATTTTACTTTAATATTTGCTTTTGTCTTGTTAATTGCATCTTGCAGTAATGATAATGAAAGCAAAAAAAATGTTTCAAAAGAAACAACTTTCAAGATTGATACTACCGGAATATTTAGATCGTATTTGAAACATATATTTAATCTAACTATTCCAGAAAGTAAACACTGTTATTATATTATTTCAAACAGTGGATGTTTTGATTGCATTAAAACTTTATTGAATGAAACCATAGAAAAAATCAAAACAATAGATAAACAGCAACTTACTTTTATAATGGCCAATGAACGACTAATAAATACTGATTTAACAGAATATCCCTTTCGGTTAAATGTTGATAGTTTTGCTGAAATAAACGAATTAGCATTGCCAATTACAAACGTAACTCTCATTTATACTTCACAAAAAAAAGTTGATTCAATTTTACCTTTAAAATGGGAGGATCAAACACGAATTATTGAACTCATAAATATAAAATAGTATGAGTGCTTATATTATAAAGAACATTACGTTAATGTTATTCTAATTAAATGAAAATCATATCATTAAAAATAATCATTCTTTTAACATTGAGTGGTATATTTAACTTATCCAATGCTCAAACTACTCCTAACAACAGTAAATATATATTAGGCTTTATACCATCTAAAGCAAGCAATATTTATGGTTTAGCCATTGGACCAATTGGTTCAGAATCATTATGTAATGTTGAATATACAAGAAAGTCGCATGGTTTAAATATTCAATTGCCGGGACAAGGTGTTTTCCTTGTGTTTTTCGGATTTAGTGATAAAATAATTCAATCGACCGATGACTCAATACAAAAAATCAAAACTATACACAATGGGTTGTTAATTAGCATATTGGGAACAACAGCCGATATCATCAATGGAGTTAACATTTCATCTTTCATGAGCGCAGGAAAAAAAATGAATGGTTTTTCATTTAATATTTTTTGGAATGCTTATTATAAAATAAATGGAATTTGTGTAGGAATCGTTAATACATCTTTTAGATTAAATGGCTTACAAATTGGGCTATTAAATAAATCAACAAAAGTTAATGGCTTGCAAATAGGTCTATTGAATAAAAACGAAAAAAGAATTTTACCTTTTATTAATTGGTAATATTTCATAATTTTTGAAAGAAGAATACATAAACCCATATTATTTGCAATCGATAAAATTATTACTTTTGGCAGGAGGAATTATGATGACTGCCTGCAAAAAAGACAAGGAAATGCCAACTAACAGTGTTTTTAACCCTCACGATGACCAAGCGGTAGAAGCACGCATAAAAGCATTTAACCAAGCGATACAGCAAAAGCAGGGCGAACCTATGACCGTAAACGATGCGATTTGGAATATTGAAGCAGCATTGAATTATAATTATTGCCATGTTGAACTACCTCAGGGAGAAACTTTTGTTGATTCGCTTATATTAGAATTGCCCGTTGATAATGATAAAATTGAATTTTGTAATGTATTCAACGCTTATCAACAAGCCGAAAATAAGTTAAGGCATATATTAAAAAAAGATTATCATGCCATTGTTATAGATGTAAAACCACTTCAAACATCCGATTTTATTAAAGTAAAAATTACTTTTATTTTGGGTGATGCAGTTGTTAAAAAAAGTGTATCATTTCCTAATTCATTTGGAACAGACGATTATTGGAGATGTGGTTTTGGGTATGGAAAATGTGACGGCACCTTTTATTTAGTTAAAGATGCAACTACTGAAATTCAATATTGGCTTAATAGTAACTTTAGTTATTTACCAGGGCAATATTTTACAGATATTGAACATCAATTTGTAGAACCAAATGAAAATACAAATGCATATATAAACCCCAATGACGCAATTCCAAATGATAATTATTTAGACTATTTATTGTTCATAAATAGAAAATTCGATTCAAATGGCAATTTATTACCTAATTTTTACGAACTTCCACCTTACTATTGTATTTCACCAGAAGAAATGAATTTTTATACATGGAGTTACAGAGCTATTGCAATAAATACACCCTCACAAGGAGGTGTCAGACCCCCGAATAAAAAAGTTATCCATTATTGGGTACAAGCATTACCTCTTTATTATCATGATCTTCAAACAGGATGTTCACGTAGAAAAACAAATTATCATCAATTAACAGTTGAATACGGTATATTACATACAAATAGTACAAATTAATAAAATGAAGCTGTTTCTTAAATATTTACTTTTAATATTTACATTGAAACAGCTTCATTACAAAAATAATATGATATGAAAGCACTTTTAACTTATTTAATGATTACAATAATTGGTGTTCAAGGGTATTCGCAACCATATTTTTATTCAAAATCTGATACGTCGCCAATAATGTTGTTAATAAACACTCCTCATTATTTAATTTACCGTCATTCTTATTCAAACTATATTTATAAAATGGATTATAATAAAGTTTTAGTAGATAGTATTCATATTAATGGAGGATTTATGTTTGGAGATGTATATAATAACGAAAAAATAATTTTAGCAGGTAATAATAATAATTTTAATTTAATTTATGCTATATTAGATACTAATCTAAATATCCTTACCTATGATAGTTTAAATTTAGATTTACTTGTATCAAATTTACTTTTATATGAAAATCGTTTTTTTATTTTGGGCGAAAGATTTAATATACTTTCATCTTTTATCAGTTCATTTTCATATGATGGACATTTAATTGATACTCTATTTATTGGTAATTCTTATAGTTTCGCATATAAGTTAAATAATAATGCATTTAACTTTGGATATGAAAATAATAGCAATACAAATTTTGCAAATTTAAATGTTATTACTTTAGACACCTCTTTAAATATTATTCAAACAGATACAGTTCCAAAATTTAACAGAAATGGCAACGATATGTATGAATGTCTGTTTAATAACAAAGTAGCTATAGCTGGTAATTATTTTGATTATAACTCATCACAAAAAAATATTGCAATTGGTATTTTTGATAAACAATTAGATACAGTTTATTCTTTCGATTTTTTTAATTTGGGCGATCATTTTCCAACAATAAATGGACTAGTTACGAATAAAAATAACATATTTGTATCTTGTTACCTGAATTTAGATTATAATAACACACTTAGTTCAAAAGACACCATTTGTATTACAAATTACGATAGCTTATTAAATGTAAAATGGAGAAGATTTATTGGGGGCGACAATAATTATCATGCATATAACATTTTTCCAGCTCCTGATGGAGGCTGCATTTTCAGTATGACCATTCATGATTTGCTTACAGATACCTACGATGGTGTTATTGTTTGGCTTGACAGTCTCGGGAATCAAGTATTAAGCATACCCGAAAATGCTAACCAACTAAAAAAATTCTTGCTTTATCCCAATCCCGGCACAAACGAACTCAATGTATTACTACCCGAAAACAACAAAAACACTACATTGGAGCTTGTGAATTCGCTTGGTATAGTTTGCAAAGAAGAACAATTTACAAACGACAAGCT